>JBDTHH010000001.1:0-5275 GCA_039937055.1 Ktedonobacteraceae bacterium
AGCGCTATAGCCATACCGCTGGCCAGGTCGGCAAGCACACTGCTGCGCTTGTAACCCAGACGATCAATGAGAACACCTCCCAGGAGACCAGCCACGATGATCGCAAGGACTTCGGCCACCCCCGTGAAGCCCACCCTGGCAGCACTGCCCGTCGTCTGTAGCACGAACCAGGGCACAGCAATCAACGTCAGCGAACTGCCGGTGACTGAGATAGTGTTCGCACAAAAGAGCGTATACAGCGGCAGGCGTCCGAATGATGACGCCTTAAGGTCATGTGCATGCATGCTCATCCTCCCTGCTCCCCGTCCTCCTGCGGTTGCTGCTCTGCAAGCGCGCGTGTACGGCGCTCGCGCTGCTGCTCTGCGAGATGGCGAGGGTCCTGCACAGGACCTTGAGGTGGGCCTTCCAACTGGGTGATGGTCTCCTCGATCCAGGCAAGTTCGGTCTCCAGCCTGGCACGAACATACCTGATGGCAAGCATGCCGTATTCGCTGATCAGCGATGTGCCATTCTGCGGCCACTGGATCAAATAGTCACGCATCTCTTTGGATTGCTGCCAACGCATCTGCAAGTGATCGATCAGCGTGGCGCGGTCCTCGGGACGCCCGGATGCCCAGAAGACCATTTTGAGCAACAGTTCGTCATTCATGGGGATAGGATACGCGGAGAGTTCCCCCAGCCACTTCTCCAGCTCTTTCCACCCTCTGGTGGTTAACTCGTAGACCTTCTTGCGCCGTCCCTCGCTGCTGACCTGAGAGGTTTCGATCAACCCTTCTTGCTCCATCTGCTTGAGCCGGGGATAGATGCTGCCAAAGCTGAGTGCGGAGAGGAGCCCGGCCCCACCAATCTCGAACTCAACCTTCATATCATAGCCCGAACAGGGATACAGACTGATAACCCCCAATATACTGTGCTCTACCGACATAGCTTCTCTCCTTCTTCCTCAATATATCGCACTGATATATCATATCGATATATTACGTCGATATATTGAGTTTGTCAAGACGGAAGAAGCTAATGTATCATATATATATCTACCTGTACCGATTTTTCTCCATTGCGTCGATGGCATCTTTGGCCGCTTTCAGGCCAACGCCATAGACTTCGCGGTAGATTTGGATGGCTTTTATTTTATTACCCGACAGCAACGCCTCCCAGATGGCTCTATCCTCTGGCGGATCTTGCGGCGTAACCTCTGCCGGATCTACGCCCAGGCGGATGAGCAACGCCTGCATCATTGCTTCTAACCGCTGGATTCTGGTTTCTAACGGGATCACACGACTGTCATACTCCTGTCCCATGAATAAATCTACCTTTCTGCGCTTGAGAACTATTCAGCAGCACCTTGTTAATAGCGTCCCCTGATAAGTACATTCAGGCACCAGACGCGGAGTGTGGCGTACTCATCAGGCATGGAGCATTCCGCGAAAGGAATATGAATATACTCAATGAAAGGATAGCACAGAACTTCCGTACTCGCTGTGAGCTAGCTCTCCTTTGCCACCGACACGGTCACGAAAATCTGTCCATTCGCGCATATCCTACAGTGTGATCTAAGCGGAGAGGCCAGAAGCACAGATACTCCACTAGAAACAACGCACCTCTTTCATGCGTTGCCTCTAATGGAGTATGTACATCTGATTATGTAAAGGAGTCGGCTAGCCCTGCTGGTCCACCTGCTCAAACTGCTGAGCCGTATTTTGGAGGTGATGGCCGATGTCTTCGCCGTGCTGGACAGCCTGCTGGATGGTCGAGCGCCACTCCTGGTACAACTGCTCATAGCGCTGGCGGCTGATGCCTTGCCAATCTCCTTCCAATTGATTCGTATAGTTTTGAACCTGTTGGGCGCTCTGGTTCTGGATCTGATCGTTCAGTTGGTTAAAGATTTGCCCAAGCTGGCGCATCGCGTCAGTATTTACATGAATAGTTGGCATGGAAATGCTTCCTTTCTTCAGGTGGAGGGAGCAGGATGCTGGTTCTTTCCCAGACATTATGCCCCTTGCATGTCAAAAACGCACATGGTGTGAGCAGCGATCACTGGTCGACTGCTTATAGGTAGTATAGCCTGCCTGCCAAATGTGTACGTGTACCCTGCATAGTGAGATCAAAGCCACATCCCTCTGAAACTGCTGTGCATTGCCTACCGTGTAGAGTGCAGGGGAATCGCTTTATTTCTACATACAACATCGACCCGCGAACAGTGGATGCGCCCGCGTCCGGCTGCATGCGGAGGAGGAGCCTGGATGTACACCCTGGGGATCAATGCTGTCTACCATGACCCGGCGGCCTGTCTCGTCAAGAATGGAGTGGTGATCGCGGCGGCGGAGGAAGAACGCTTCACGCATATCAAACATGGCAAGCGCCCCATTCCGTTTTCCACCTACGAATTGCCCTTCCACGCTATCGATTACTGCCTGCGCGAGGCCGACATCACGCTGGCCGAGGTCGAGCACATCGCCTACTCATACGATCCCTTCCTGCTCCTGGGCAGCCACCGCGACGAGGCCAGCATCACGCTCCCCCTGGAACCAACCGCGCACCCCACGCCCGCCGAATGGGACTCGGCCTGGGATCCCCTGTTCCTGGCCTCGATTGTGAACGCACCACGCCACCTGGCCGGTGGAGCGCCACACCACCTGCAAGCTCGCTTTCGAGGCGCGCGCGCCGACGGCCCCTATCGCTGGCACTTTGTGGAACATCACATAGCCCATGCCGCCAGCGCCTTCCATGCCTCGCCCTTCGCCGAGGCCGCCGTAATGACCCTCGATGGCCGCGGCGAGAAGGCCACCACGAGCTACAGCATTGGCAGCGGCAACCAGTTACGCTGGCTGGGCCAGGTCGATTTCCCGCACTCGCTCGGCATCCTCTATGAGCAGGTGACCGAGTACCTGGGCTTCCTGCACTCCTCGGACGAGTACAAAGTCATGGCGCTGGCCTCCTTCGGCGCGCCGCGCTACCTCGACGAGTTCCGCGAGATTGTGCGTCCTGGCGCGCAGGGCGACTACACCATCCAGCCACCGCGCCTGCTGGAGCGCTTCGGACCCGCCCGCGTGAAGGGTGGCCCCCTGGAGCAGCGCCACTACGATATCGCGCACTCGCTACAGGTTGTGCTGGAGGAGACGGTGCTGGAACTGGCAACCTGGCTCCATGAGGCGAGCCAGAGCGAGAACCTGTGCCTGGCAGGCGGGGTCGCGCTCAACTGTGTGATGAACGCTCGCTTACGCGACCGTGGCCCCTTCAAGCGCATCTGGGTGCAGCCGGCGGCCGGCGACGCGGGGACGGCCCTGGGCGCCGCTCTCTGGATCGATGCCCTGGAGCGCGGGGACAACGAGCGCCGCTACCATATGCATCACGCCTTCCTGGGTCCAGCATACAGCGACGACGAGATCGAGCAATTCCTGCGCTGGTCGAAGCTGCCCTATCGCCGCCTGAGCAATGTCGCCGAGGAGACGGCTGAGATCCTGGCACAGGATAAGGTCATCGGCTGGTTCCAGCATCGCCTGGAGTTTGGGCCGCGCGCGCTGGGCGCACGCTCGATCCTGGCCTCGCCGATCCACGCCGACATGCAGGCCCGCCTCAACGAGATCAAGGACCGCGAGGACTTCCGCCCCGTGGCCCCGGTTGTGCTGGAGGAAGAGGCCGCGAACTGGTTCGTCAACGCCGACAACTCGCCATTCATGCTCTTCGTCTTCGATGTGCGACCAGAGAAGGCCGAGCGCATCCCGGCGGTGCGCCATGTGGACGGGACCGCCCGTATCCAGACCGTCAACCGCCAGCAGCACCCGCTCTACTACGATCTCTTGAAAGCATTTCAGCAACGCACCGGCGTGCCTGTGCTGGTGAACACCTCGTTCAATACGCGGGGTGAGCCGATTGTATGCTCGCCGCGCGATGCCGTCGAATGCTTCTGGACTTCGCCGCTCGATGCTCTGGTGATCGGCTCGTTCCTACTGGAAAAATCATGAAGATCAGCGTCTCCGTTGTTGTCCCGACCTTCAAACGTCCTGACCTGCTGAATCGCTGCCTGGAGGCGCTGACCACGCAATGCTTTGATCCCACGGCCTACGAAATACTTATCGTCGATGATGCCGCCTGCGACGATACACAGCTCCTGGTGGAGCACTGGTCTCGCTGCGTGCAGGAGCGCGGCCATACGCTGCGCTACATTCCGGTGCTGAGCGCCCACGGTCCGGCCGCCGCACGCAACGCCGGCTGGCAGGTCGCCCAGGGCGAGTGTATTGCCTTCACCGACGACGACTGCATCCCCACTCCAGACTGGCTGGCCGCCGGGGTAGCGGCCCTGGTAGAGGGCGTGGCTGGCATCTCCGGCCAGATCGTGGTACCCCTGGACCACCCCCCCACCGATTACGAGCGCAACGCCGCCCATCTTGAACATGCCAAGTTTGTGACCGCCAATTGCTTCTACCGGCGCGCGGCCCTCGCGGAGGTCGGTGGCTTCGATGAACGCTTCACAGCAGCCTGGCGCGAGGATAGTGACCTCTTCTTTACGCTACTGGAGCGCAATGCCAAGTGCAAACACGTGCCGGAGGCGGTGGTGTACCATCCCGTGCGTCCGGCGCGCTGGGGTATCAGCCTGAAGCAGCAACGGAAAAGCATGTTCAATGCCCTGCTCTATAAAAAGCACCCGGCCCTCTATCGTCAACGCATCCAGGCCGCTCCTCCCTGGCGCTACTACGGCATCATCACCGCCCTCCTGCTGGCCCTTGTCGGTGCGTTGAGCGGCCTCTGGCTGCTCGCGCTGGTCGCCGCCTGCGGCTGGCTGCTGTTGACCACCTATTTCTGTCTACAACGACTGCACACCACCTCGCACGCGCCTCGCCATGTCACAGAGATGATCGTGACCTCGCTGCTGATCCCGCCCCTCGCGGTCTACTGGCGCCTCTATGGCGCGTTCAAGTTTCGTGTGCTCTTCCTCTAACAAACATTTTATTTTACCTGCTGTTTACATAATTTAAGTAGCACATAATATAGCAGGCCTATCATAGACATAGGCGGGGTTTTACGCGATCCGGCATCATAGGCAAGGAGCAGTTTTTGTCCCTTCTCTGCTCCATATGGTATACTTGTAGCTGCTTGTCACAACCCTCGCGTAATGAGGACGCACGTACATCTTGCCAGGAAGACATCTACCAACGATGTCTCTAACACCGGTTATCTGTAGATATAGGTAGCTGCAAAAAATGCGGTTACCCCTACACACTTGTATCCTGCAAAGGTGCAAAGGAGGATTTATGGCTTGGATGGCACGACCAGG
>JBDTHH010000002.1:0-4020 GCA_039937055.1 Ktedonobacteraceae bacterium
GTGTGGCCTGGCGCAAACACCGGCTCAAAGCCAAGAAAGACAAAGAGAAGTTCAAGGCCCAGAAGGAGAAGCCTGGCACTCTCACCTCATCGACAGCGCGGCGATAATCGCCGCGCTTCCCTGTGTAATGGGTAGGAGTACCTGTGATGAGTAGTTCGCCTCCTCCGGTATCCTCGGCCTCTGTACGCAACATTCTAACGCTGCTGGCCTCGCGAGACGCGCAACTGGTGGCGGGCACGGAGGGGCTGGAGCGGCGGGTGACGTGGGCCAGCCGTATGAGAGCGCGCCTCCCGGCATTTGAGAGCGTGCGCGGAGGCGAACTGGCCCTGCTGGGGCTGGCACAGTTGCGCCGCATCGACGAAACTCTGCCCCATCTCTTGCAAAGCCTGCACAAAGAGAACATCTCCGCCGTCGCCGTCGCCGCGCCCTCTATCGAGGCCATCGGCACCGATGCTCAGGCCGCCGCCAATCGCCTGCATCTCCCGCTCATCTTCCTGCCCGCCTCAGCCCCGCTTGAGGAGATCGAGCGCGAGGTAATTACCTTCGTCGTCAGTTTTCGCGGCGAGATCGAACACAAAGCCACCGAGGTCTCACACCAACTGATGCAGCTCAGCGCGCAGGGAGTGGGCATTCAGGGGGTGAGCGAGCAGCTCGCGCGTAGCTGCGGCAAATGGGTTGTTGTGCAGGACGCCACACACCATGTGCGCTTCCAGGTCCCACCCCATCCTGATGCCACGCTGGATCTGCCGGCAACGCTCAGCGAGGAAACGCTCTGGCAGCATGGACTGGCCCAGGTGATGGTGCCTATCTTGATTCGCCATGAGGCGATCGGCTATCTCTCGCTTGTGGGCAAGGACGGCGACTTCAACTACCTGGAACGCATCCTGCTGGGGCAGGTGGCGCCCATTCTGGCCCTGGAATTCGTGCGCGAGCGCGAACGCAGCGAGGTGGAGATCCGCTACCAGGTCGAGGCCTTCATGGATGTCGTGCAGGGCAATTACCAGCAGCCCGAAGAGATGCAGGCACGCGCGCGCCTGCTCGGCTACGATCTCACGCAGCCGCAGATAGTGGTGATCTTTGAACTGGCCGGCAATGAGGCAGAACACGCGGAGAGCCACACGCACGCTCAATGGAGCCGCCGGGTGCGCGATGAACTGCTGCGCGCCTGGCCCACCTGCTGGGTGATGAGCGAGCCGCAGAGGGTAACCGCGCTGCTGCCGCTGGCGAAAACGGAGTCCGGCGGCGAGGAGCCAGCCAACGAGCACAGCATCTTGACACGCCTGGAACGCGTCCAGGCCCGCGTTCAGCAAAGCAGTGGGCCCGTACTCTACTCAGGCGGTATTGGACGCGTGGCCCAGGAGCTTCAAAAGATATCGCGCTCAATGCGCGAGGCCCAGCAGGCCTTGGAGATCGGGCGGCGCCTCTTCGCCGGGGGACAACTACACTCGTTCGCGCACCTGGGCATCTATCGGCTGCTCTTCTACCTCTACGGGCACGACGAACTCACGGCGTTCTACCAGGAGACGCTCGGCCCCCTGCTTGAACATGATAGCCACAGCAATAGCGCCCTCATCGAGACGCTGGAGTGCTTCTTCCGCTGCAACGGCAACCTCAGCGAGACGGCCCGCGCCATGCACCTGCACCGCAACTCGCTGCTCTACCGCCTGAGCCGCATCGAGGAGAGCCTGGGACGCTCACTGGAGGACGCGGAACTGCGCCTGGCACTGCAAATCGCGCTGAAGATCAGACACTTGCTGGATAAAGAGGGATAGTGGGATCATCCTGTACTTCTTCCTCATCGGTCATGGCTTCGTCTTCTCCTACTGGTTCCGAATTATGGAGAGTCCCACAGTGGGTGTGCTGATGAAAAAAGGAAGAGGCAGAAATTTCGTCCTGCCTCTCCTGTGGCTACTATACTTGCCGTTACCATAACGATGCGATGACCTGTTGGATATAAAACTTCCGGGCCTCCGGCCTGGACTAATGGCTCAATCATCCTGGCGACTGAACGGACGCGTTTGCTCTTGTCTGTTAGTATGCTTGCGCACTCGTTGGAGGAGAAAGAGCGGATAAACCAGGAAGCTAAGCAGTGTTACTCCGTACAAGAGAAGCCATTGGAGTAGTGATAACTGTGCTCCGAAAAGAGTATTGGTCAAGAACACGACAATAGCTGCAAGAAAGGGAGCTACGAGGAACTCTCCTTTCGCAAAAAGGGCTTGCTGTTCCTTGTCTAGTCCACCACGGAGATGGTTGGAGATCCAGCCAACCAGACCGACACTTACAATAGCGACTCCGCCAATCTCCCCCAGATGCGCATTTATGAACGAAGGGAAAAACGCGAGCGCGGTCACAAAACAGACAGCCATGAGCAATATTGCCATGAAGGCATCGCGAATGACTAACAATTGAATAGACTGAAAGCGTTCATCAAGCTCTCTTGGCGTTACAAAGCGAACAGCTCGTTTTGTTTTCATTGTATCGATTCCTTTCATTTTTTCGCACTCTTTCCTCAATATCTACGTGAGACGAGGAAAAGCGCAGAACTCTGTTGCTATTTCTCCTGTTCTCTTTCATCCGCCAGGTACAGTCGTCTTCGCTTGTCTTGGAGTTCAACTAAAGCTGCCTCTGGGAAAGAGAAGAGTTCGTTGACCGAAACATCAAGAAGGAATGAAAGTCGTAGTACCAGAATGGTCGAGGGATTATACATCCCTCCTTCGATCGCAATAATGGTCTGACGACTCACATCTGCCGCTCGGGCAAGTTGCTCCTGGGTGAGTTTCCGCTTTACACGTTGTGCAGCAACATGATTATTCAATTCGGCAGTAAGCTTTCCCATATGTTAAATATACTTGACATCGGGGCAAATGTCAAGTATATTTAACATCTCTCTGAGTAGCACGTAATAGAGCAAAATCGGAGCATTAGAAACGAAATTACTCGCTATAATGTTGCTCTAATTATAACAACAATCCTTTTTGAAAGATCTCCCACGCCATAGTCCCCAAACGGAATATTATTACGGCTCCGACCGCCAGAGGCAAAGCGAAAACATCCTGGCTCATGATAATTTGCCATAAGAAGGGATGATGTATAGAAGCCGTACCAATAGCACTAACAATGGTCAATATGATAAGTATCAGATTACGGAATAATGCGCGTCCATAAGAAGTTGGAGTACCATTGGCCCCAAAACATCCACAATCGAAGGATTTTCTACGATAATGAGCGGATATAAGTACAGCGCAGAATCCTACAAGCATACATAAAGTGATACCGGCAAAAATAGGAATAGCTATTCCTACAAGCAGCATCATGCCTGTAAGGATTTCAATGAACGGAAGAATCCTGGCAAGAACTTGCCCGTACAATGGGGGTAGCAATTCAAGCGCAAGGATCGAACGAACAAAGGATGCAATATCACGCAACTTGCTCCCACCGGCGAAGATAAAAGTCCCACCGACAATGAAGCGGGCAATGAGTTCCATTTCACTCATAATAATTTCAGAGCTTTCACTGTTAATCTACTACTGATGACAGGAAATGAAGAAACAATATTAGTCAGAGAATGGTCGTCACACAACCATTCTCTGACCACTAGCTCGTAGCCATGTCTGTTCATTGTCCTGGTTCTATCGGTCTCTATGCATTTCTCTCTGGCTAACAGACGTGCGTGGCGTTAACACATACGTCTATAAAGCAAGCAAAAGTAACTCCAGTAATACAGACGAAAGTGAATGCTATAGCACAGAGGGACAAACAGACAGGGTTTTCTCCCAATGGAATACAGACCTCACCGCAGGTAAACGCTGCTCCTAAGAAACTGCATCCGCTAGTAACTAGAGCTCCACAAACTGTCCGACACACAAAGCATGGGAAAGAAGATTGAGGAACAGCGGAATTGGCCTGCAAAGCGCGCTCGTACTCTCGGGAGAGGGCAAGAGTACTTTGATCGCCTTGAATGTTTAACTGGGCAACCAGCGCCACGGTCCCATTGGTCTGCACATTATACGCTTCTCCCGT
>JBDTHH010000003.1:0-9949 GCA_039937055.1 Ktedonobacteraceae bacterium
GCTTGTCCGTGATCCCCGCTCGCAGTCGCACCCGCTTCACGAGCAAACTCACCCCATTTTTCGTCAAGGGCAGACGGGTTTCGGAGAGGAAGAGGTGATCTTCTCCGGAACTGCCCCACTGTGCGAGTTCCTCCTCATCGGGTCGATGGCGATCCAGGTAATAGAGCACGTTCCGCAGGCAGTTATTGCCCAGCGCAATGCGCCTCTCCTTGGAACCTTTGCCTTTGACGATAATGGTGCCATGCTTGCGATCAAAGTCTTCCAAACGTACATTGCATAACTCTGCCAGACGGATACCCGTGTCGTAGAGCAGCCAGAGGATGGCGCGATTGCGAGCGGCGGCGCGATCGGCCAAGGACCCCATTTCTCCCGGAGGCGTGCAGGCCTGCAAGAGCCGTTCAAACTCATCAGGTTCGATGATGCGAATCAGCGGTTTTCCCACTTTGGGTAAGCTCAGCTTGTCAAAGGGGCTGCGCTCCAGGATCTCCTGGCGCACTAGCCAGTGCAGGAAGGCCCGGACGGAGCGGGCATACGTTTGAACTGTCCGCTCGGCCCTCGGCTTGCCACGGCTGCCAGGGTTCTTGCGTAGGAAAGCGAACCAGGCAGAGAGATCGGTCGCATCAATTTCGCCCACGAGCGTGACGCTCCGCTCTTCTTCCAGGAAGGTGCGCAAGAGACCAAGAGCGGTCTGATGCCATTGCAGGGTTTTGGGACTATGGTTGCTGCCCTCGTGATCAGCCAGGTAGTCTTCAATCGCGCGTGCGATAGTTGTCTGAGCCCGGCGTTTGGCCTGCAGGTCGCGTTGCCCCTGCTTGCCGGCCGGACGTTTCGTCTTGGAGGGTTTCTCGGCAGTGCGTTTTCGCACTGCCGCTTGTGCGTTCAGTTTTGCCCGCTGCGCAGCCGCGCGGGCCTCTGTTACCTGCTTCGAGGGTTGCTGAGATGCCATTGGGAGTTCTCCTTATTGCTTAACAGGAGACAGGCAGGCGTGGTGAGCAACGAGGCAGATGGTCGCAACGAATGTGAGGCAGATGGTCGCTGCGCGCATTTTCGCCCACAAGAAAACCGTCTGCTCAGGCCTCCATCACTGCCTGCTTGTCTTCAAACAGCGTATGAAGCGGTCCCAGAGAGACGGTTGCTTACTTGGAGCGGGAGACGGGGCTCGAACCCGCGACAGCCTGCTTGGAAGGCAGGAACTCTACCACTGAGTTACTCCCGCATACTGGCTCGTAGTGCGTGCGGACAAGAGCGTGAGCGCATCAATCGGGGTGCGCGGATTTGAACCGCGGACCTCATGGTCCCAAACCATGCGCGCTGCCAACTGCGCTACACCCCGCCGATAGGACTGTTCTCGTTTCCGAGCGCACCCGCACTATAGCACTTTTGTAGCGATGTGTCAAGCACTTGTTCAGGTTACTGGCCTCGCCTGCGCCGGTAGCGAAGCTTGAGCAGGAACAGGTGCCAGCGTGTCGCCAGTCCACTGAGTGGATTGCGGCGGAGTGGCGTGACGTTCCCGTAGCGTGTCGATTGCGTCGAGTAGCGCTGGCGAAGCACAAACGGCGAGAGCGCCACAAACAGAAGACAGAGCGCGCTGATGATCGCCAGCACACCTGTGAAAATACTTCCCTCTTGTTGTACATAAGCGAAGCCGCCAGCGATTAAGGCTACAATAACGCAGGCAATGAGAGACCACCCGGTGGCCCCAAAGCTGAAATTGAGAGATGGGAAATGACGCTGTGGTACATGCATACGACGCTCCGCTCTCAGGCGTGATCGCCCACCAGGTCTCTGCCCTCGGCCGCCCTTAGGCTCTGTTTGTTCCAGGTTGCGCAAGATCTCCTCGATCTCGCGTTCGTATTTGTTCGGCATGGCTGCTCTGCTTCCTTGAACGAACTTGCCAAAACGCCCTTACCTTTAATGATACCAACTTCTACGCGTTCAGGCAAGGGTTCTACCTCTCAATTTTATCACTTTCAGGATGTGATTTGAAGAAGACCCTTGATTCTCTCGACCAGGTCGAGTGGATGAAATGGTTTTGTAATGTGCTCAGCCGCGCCTAGATCGACGCTGATGCGCTCATAAATGTTTTCAGCATGGGCCGTCATGATAATCACAGGTATTTGCCGGGTCTGCATGTCACTGTGCAGGCGGCTGAAAATCTGATATCCATCCTGGCCCGGCATCATCACATCCAGGATAATCAGGTCCGGCGTGGACCTGGAGAGCAGACTCTGTAGTTGCTGTCCATCAGAGGCCATATCTACTTCAAACCCATTCCGACTGAGCACAAAATGTACAATTTCACGGATTTCCTTATCGTCGTCAACCACAATGATATGCTTTACCATGGGCATCTCCCGGTCTTCCCCTCTTCTCAATGAGCCAGTATGTCTATTTATCACGTATCATGGTTCCCATTCTACACTATACTATAGTATAGTTTGCTTCATGCGGTCAATCCACATCAGGTGACTACCAGGATGATTGCCTGGCTGGCGGTTGACTCTGCCTGTTGCCTCTGCTATCATATGGCAAAGAAATGTCGATACAGTAGTAGTGTTAGGGGGGGAACTATGACCGTATCCCCGTCTTGGCAATCCATTTTACAGCGTATTATCAAGACGCCCACCGAACGCCAGCGCCTGGCAACCGCTCTTGGTGTTACCACAATGACGCTTACTCGCTGGGGCAATGAAGAGTCCAATCCTCAACGCCCGCACCTGATTCGTCTAGTGCAGGTGGTCCAGCCACAACATCGCCAGGAGTTGCTCGAAGCCCTCAGACGTAGCTATCCAGAGATCGAGTCGTGGCTGAAGGATAATGCCACTGAACAGGTCGCCGCCGAGTTCTTTGCCCAGGTGCTTAATATGCGCACGACCACGATCGAATCGCTGCGTTTCTGGCATATTAGCGACCTGGTGCTGAAGCAGGCCCTCGTCCAGTTGGACCCCAATCAGCTTGGCATGGCTATCACACTGGTGCAGTGTATGCCGCCGCGCTCCGATGGCAAGATCCGCAGCCTGCGCGAGCGCGTCGGCAAGGGCACACTCCCCTGGACCGCTGACCTGGAGCACCTGGCGCTCTTCCTGGGCATGGAGTCGCTGGCAGGCTACGTGGTAGACTCGTGCCGCGTGCAAAGCATCGAAGACTTGCGTAAGCACCACCTTGTTCCTGCCTATCAGACCGACTTCGAGATCAGTGCCGCCGCTCATCCCATCTGGTTAGGAGGCCAGCTCGCCGGCTGTCTCCTGGTCTCCAGCACCCAACTGGGCTACTTTTCACAACAACGCATGGCTCTGCTCGCTGTATTTAGCGATTTAATTTCACTGGCCTTCGATAAGCGCGATTTTTACCCGCCGGGTCAGATCGAGCTGCGGCCGATGCCTGCCCCTGAAAAGCAACGCCCTGTTCTCGTGACGTTCCGCCAGCGCGTCGCTGATGCTCAATATAAGCTGCACCTGAATAACGCCGCTGCCGAACAAAAAGCCTGGCAAGATATCGAGGAAGAGCTTCTCGCTATGAAAGAATAGGGAAGAGCACACCTCCAGTCTGCTATGGTCCATGCCGGGCCGCTATACCCTGTGAACGTCTGTCAGTCGATCCCGTATTTGCGCATGAGGTAGCGCAGGGGATCGACTTTTGTCATGCCCAGGAGTTCGGCCGCCCGTGTCCGGTTGTGGCCAGCCTGCTCCAGAGCGGCACGCACAAAGTGCTGCTCTACCCGCTCCAAAACTGTGTCCAATGGTAGTGCATCGGGTGGATGAACGCTGAGCCATTGCTCCCAGGGATCACGCTCCTGCTCACCCTGCTGAGCTGTGTAGCCCACAATCTCCTGGGGCAAATGCGCGGGCAAGATCTCATCACTGCTGCTAAGAATCATCGCCCGCTCGATCACATTCTTGAGCTCGCGCACATTTCCGGGCCAAGCGTAGGCGCTCAGGAGGCGCTGGGCCTCCAGGGCAATGCGCCTGACATTGCGGCCCAGGGACTTGTTAAAATCCTCCACAAAGCGCGCCGCGAAGAGCAAAATATCATGAGGCCGCTCACGCAGCGGTGGTAGCTCAATGCTCATGACCGCCAGGCGATAGAACAAATCTTTGCGGAACAGCCCCTGCCCCATCGCGCGCTCCAGGTCGCGATTCGTCGCGGCCAGCACGCGCACGTTGATCTGGACCTCCTTGCTACCCCCCAGGCGAAAAAATGACCGTGTTTCCAGCACACGTAGTAGTTTGGCCTGCATATCAAGAGGCATCTCGCCAATCTCGTCCAGGAACAGGGTGCCTCCATGCGCCAGCTCCAGCAGCCCGCGCTTCTGCTTTTTCGCGTCGGTAAACGCGTATGGCTCGTAGCCGAACAGCTCGCTCTCAAGCAAGTTATTGGCGATGGCCGCGCAGTTGAGGGGGTGGAATGGGCCGGAAGCGCGCTGGCTCTGCTCATGAATCGCGTGTGCCACCACCTCCTTGCCGGTTCCGCTTTCCCCTGTGATCAGCACCGATGCCGTGTCGCTATGGGCCACGCGTGCTACGATGTCGAAGACGGCCCGCATGCGATCACTATGGCCGACTATGTAGTTGAAATGGTAGTTATCGCTGCGCTCGTGCCGCAACTGGCGCAGCTCGCGATACATCGCGCTCGTTTCTACTGCCCGCTGCACCACCAGCAACAGTTCTTCCAGACCAAAGCCTTTGAGCAGGTAGTCCGAGGCCCCCAGCTTCATAGCCGCCACGGCGCTCTGTACATCACCGTAGGCCGTCAACATAATCACCGGTAGCTCAAGGTCCTCTTTGCGAATGCGCTGCAGGACATCCAGTCCACTTATGCCTGGTAACCGTAGGTCGAGCAGCAGAAGGTCGATGTTGCTCTTCTGGATCTCGTGCAATCCGGCCTCTCCATCGGGTACCGTGATGACCTCGTAGCCCTGCTTTCTCAGGTAGCGCGCGATCTGGTGCGGCAGATGCGGCTCATCATCAATGATGAGGATCGTCAAACTCACAGGTATGTTTCCCTTCCATCCCGAATCCCTTCCCCTTCATGTTCCTCTTCCTGTGTAGCAGATAATGGCAGGCGCACGGAGAAGGTGGCGCCGTAGCCCAGCCGGCTCTGCACTACAATATGCCCCTGGTGATCTTCGATCAGGCGCTGCGTAATTGGGAGACCCAGGCCGATACCGTGCGCTTTGGTGGTAAAAAATGGCTGGAAAATCAGCCCAAGCTGATCAGGAGGAATGCCCACTCCTGTATCACTTACCGCTATTTCAAGCCACTCATGCTGCTCCTGATAGACCTCTTGAGCTGGCATGGACGGGTTTTCAAATGCGCCGGAAGCTTCTCTCACTTTACGCACAGGCGTACCTGTCGATACTGTCGACGGCGGAAGTGCCTGCTCCTCCAACGTGTCTGTTGCTTGCGTGTTTGCCTCCTCTGCACCATGGTCCGGCGTTGCGGCATGCACAACCTGGAAGGACACTGTGAGCACTCCCCCCTCGCCCATCGCCTGTACCGCATTTGTGTAGAGGTTAAACAAGACCTGCTCCACCTGTGCGATGTCTACCTGGAGTGGGGGAACACGCGATCCCTCCTGATCGGTATCTGTGTGATAAATGCGATGCACCTCTACACCCCCCTCGGTAAAGCGGGGCTGCATAAGGTGCAACACATGTTCATTGAGTTCCACCAGGTCACAGGTGACGCGGTGTAGTTGACTGGGTTTCGCGAAGAGCAGCAGATCGCGGACAATATTGTCCAGCCGCTCGACCTCTTTGAGCACAACAGCTACCGATTCCTGCGCGCTCGCGTTCACTTCACTAGCGAAGGCTTTCTCCATCTCAGGAGAGGCTTTCGTCAAATCGTCCATGAGCATCTGCATGGTAATCTTGATGGAGGCCAGTGGGTTGCGTACCTCGTGGGCGACGTTGGCCGCCATTCTCCCCAGCGCGGCCAGCCGGTCCAGGCGCCGCTTCTCCTCTTCCAGGCGCCGCATCGAGGTTACATCATTGAAGGTTGCCAGCAGGCCCATCTGTTCGCCGCGATCGTTGCGCAGCGGCAGCACCGTGACATCCAGGACGACCTCCTGCCCCTGACGGTCAAGCGTCACCAGGATTTCGTTCTTCACTCGTGCGGACGGCGGCGCGTTGTATGCCATTTGTAGATAGCTTTCCAGATCAAGGATCTTCTGGACCGGCTGACCTAACATTTCATACGGGTGATACCCCAGCATGGCCGCGGCCGCGCGATTGAAAGTGGTGATCCGCCCCTGCACATCAATCGTTATCAATCCGCTGGGGATACTTTCCAGAATAAGCTCTTTCATACGTTGGTCGTCGAGCACCTTGCGTAGCAGTTTGCGCGCTTCGTTGCGCGCCTCCACGACCTCTGTCATCAGGTGCATATTCTCTAGCGCCGCGCTCGTCTGGCTTGCCAGCACCTGAAGCATCATAATTTCTTCACGACGCAGTTTCCAGGGGCGGTAGTATGCTCCCACGATGACTCCCAGGACCCGGGGTTCGTCTTCTGCATGCGCGCGTGTTACTCCGCCACGGCTGCCGACTATGCTCCCACTGACCAGGGGGAAGGCAAAGAAGGTCTTGATGTTTGCTGCTAAGTGGCTCAAGTACTCGGCGGACCCCGCGTCGCCCGGCCGTTCCAGAATGAGGGGCACCGGCTTTGAGCCGCTTTGCCCATTGACGCGGCGCAGCAGTGCCCGGCGCAGCGTGAGCGCGATCCAGGGTGCGGTCTCTTCCGGGGTGGAGTGGACAATGAGTTCGCACAGATCGACGGTGGCGATCTCTTTTGTGCGCTGGATCACAATGCTGCGTAGACGTTCCAGGTCCTGTGTAGCGTAGTTCATCTGGCTACCGATACTGTTGAGCAGCGAGAGTTCATGGATGCGTTTTTGCTCGCGTTCTAGCAGGCGTGTGTTCTCCAGTAGCATGGCTACTACGCCTGCCGCCGCCTCCAATACCTGCACCTCCTCCTGGTCCCAGGAGCCACTGGGCATGGCCTCTGGTACGTTCTCCTCGTTGGGTGCGTCTCCTCTCTCCGGTGCATGTGCGGCGTTCCCATTACGAATAGCTACCAGCACACCTATCGCCCGCTGCCTGTAGATGAGCGGTACCGCAACAAGGGTGGGGTCTGGGCTTTCGGCCGGGGCGGTCGCCGTTCCGCGTAATCGCCAGGCCCGCGCCTCCGGTCTATCACTGTTCAGGTCGATAGGGTTGATATGGACGACGGACAGCAGGGCGGATGACCAGCCGGGTTGCTCATTGAACGTCCCCGCTGCAAATTGCAGCGATTCCCCCATGCGCTGATAGATTAAAACATACTGGCATGTGAGTAGACTTGCCAGGCGCCGGGGCAGGCTATCCCGCAGCGTGCGATAGTCAGTGACAGCACTGAACTCATTGAGGATTGCCGTTAACACGGCAGGGGCGCTCAGGCGCTTCTGTTGTTGCTCCACTCTCATCACATACTCCCCACGCGGGCAAAGCCTTTTGCTCGAGTCTCTTTCTCGTTTCTAACTATACCAGATAGGGGTTGATTTTGCACGACCAGCGGCCTATATATGAAGATATTGCCACCTTAGGGACCTGCGAACGCACTCTCCCCCTCTCTATTATGAATATCCTATCATAATTTTGGTGCTCTAAGGCCGCAGTTGTGCTTGAAATGGTTGTATGGCTTCACCAAACACGCTACAATAGGGGGGTAATGATAGCTATTTTTATAGTAGTGATCAGTCTTTTGTAAAGTGAGATGGTGTACGATGCAACCAATCGAAGAGACGCAACATCCGCTGCCTGAGAAAGGCAGTGAAGAGCACACGCACAGCAGGTTCTCTCTTCCCCCTCTCTCCCATTCTCCGATGGCTCCACGCTGGGCCGCCATTCTTGGGATGCTGGCTATTGGCGTGATCTATGTCTTGCTTCCTGAAGAGTTGACCATCGGGCCAAGCTGGTTACTCCTGGTGGTCGAAGGCATTTTGATTCTCCCTTTTGTCGTCGTCTGGCTCATGCGACGCCGCTTCCCGCCCAGAGCGGAACGCGCTCTCGCGCTTATCATCCTGGGTGTCGTGACAGTGGCCCTGGCTGGTGGCATCGCCTTCCTGATTAGTAGCCTGCCACATAATAAACAGGCCGGCTTTCTGTTACGCTCCGCCGGGCTGATCTGGTTCTTCAATGTCTTTGTCTTCGCCCTCTGGTATTGGGAGATTGACGGCGGCGGCCCAAGAAAACGTCACCAGTCAGGCCACCTGGCGGCGGATTTTATGTTTCCCCAGCAGGCGGATGGCAAACCTGGAACCTGGGTACCGCACTTTCTCGATTATCTCTTTCTGGCCTTTACAGCCGCCACCGCTCTAAGTCCGGCAGATACCTTTCCGCTGACGCGCAAGGCCAAGGGGCTCATGATGATAGAAGCTGTGCTTTCAATGGTGACCATTGTGCTGCTCGCCGGACGCGCGGTGAATATTCTTTAGCGTCCAGCTCGCATTCCAGGGGGAACGACAATGGAGGTAGTTATAGCCAGCCGCGTCAGTGGCTGGCTATAACTACCTCCATTGCTTGTGCAGGTTGACGCTTAAAACTCGCGCCGGGCCTCATCTGCCTGCTCTGCCAGATCGTGCAGGAATGCAAAGAACTCCCGCGGCTGGCCGATGAAGAGTCCATCGTTCGTCAGAGCCTTGACCGCGCCCATGGCGGCCCCTTTCGTCTCGGTCGGGCGAATGATCGAACAGGGCGGGAACTTGCGGCTGAGGAAGACGGTTGGCTCGGGCATGATCAGGTTGGTTGTGGGGTCTTCCGACTTAGGGGCATTGAGGTCCGGAAACTCCAGGCCATTCGTAGGGTCGGTCACAACTAGCGCATTGCCTGCTTTGTCATGCCAGGTCTGAAAGTGCGATGTCTCGGTTGGGCCGATACTGAGCAAGATGCGCAAGACTTCTGGATTGGAGACCCGCTGCGCCAGCGATGGGTAGAGGCTGGAGCCACCCTGCTCGATAAACCCAAAATGGAAGGCCGCCGTGTTGACGATGGCCTGGAGGTGCTTAAGGTTGTTGAGATCGTCATCGTTTCTGGGAATAGCCGGAAACTGCCCTTTGCTCAAACCTGGAATGGCTTGAGCGAACGTGTCACCGAGATCGGGGTTCCCCGTGCGGCTGCGGTACTTCGTCCACCAACTGGTGTCCACGGTGAGCTGCATGAGGTTGGTGATCCGGGGAATTTGTTGGGCGCCTGTCGCTTGACTACTCGGCAGATTGTGAAAGCGCTTCATGTCGACCGGGTCCGCGCCCTTCGACTTCAGGTACGCGTCGATGAATGTGAAGTGGCTGACCTCATCCTCGGTATTGTCGTGGATATACTGGGACATATCCTGATCCAACGGTATAAAGGCCTTGGTGTAGGCTGCGCTTCCGCTGCCCCCTGGGACCTCGGGGTCCTGGATGCCCCCCAGTTCGTTGTATTGCTGCCACAGATCGCTTTCGATGATTTCGGCTGCGGCCAGGAACCTGAGAATCGCTATGTCTCCCCGTGTGAGATGGGTCCCTCGATCACTCCCTGTCTGGGCAAAAGCCGGTACTTCATTAGCCAGCAGCCCGGCGCCGATGGCTCCCGCGCCTCCTACTACCCCTCCTACCGCGAGTCCCTTGCGCAAGAAGGAACGGCGACTGGTCGCTTCTTCCATATGTTGCTCTTCGCGTTGCATAAATTCTTATCTCCTCGATCTTTGCGTGTTGTACACTTAAAATTCTTTTGCTATGGCTCCAGAGACACATTGATCTAGAATAGTGTGCTCGGTGAGCAATGAATGTACATTATGCGTGGGACCCATAAGCATTGATGTACTGTTGACCAATACGTCAGATAGTTACAATGAGCATGGTAACCTCTTGTGTATGCCAGCAGCGGATGTTATAGTATTCCTGAAAAGTTCGGTTGCTTGGTGGGTGAATAAAACAA
>JBDTHH010000004.1:0-8894 GCA_039937055.1 Ktedonobacteraceae bacterium
CCACGTGGGCCACGCGGGCTTGTCAACGGCGCCCCTACGCGTCATGTATGATTATGCAGTGAATAAGCATCAAGCCATAAAACCCAGGTCTCTGGCACGGGCCACGGCCTGGGTGCGGCTGTGGACATTGAGTTTGCCGTAGATATTGTTGATGTGTGTTTTGATGGTGCTGAGTGCGATGGTCAGGTCAGCGGCAATCTGCTGGTTCGATTTGCCGGCGGCGATCGATTGCAGCACGCGCATCTCGCGCTCGCTCAAGGGGGTACTTTCCAGGCTTTCGCCGGCTTCGGGTACCTCAAGCGCTGCCAGGAGCTTGCGGGTGTAGCCTGGAGCGATGCCGTGCGACAGGGCGTGGCGCAGGAGATCGATCATTGGTCTCCCCTCGTCCACGAAGACGCGGATGTAGCCCTCCGGTTCGGCGAGTGTGAGGGCCCTGGTCAGCGTCTCCAGCGCCTCGGCCAGTGAGCCGCTTCTGTACGAAAGAATGGCTTGCAGCATCAGAATCTCGATGGCGCCCCTGATACGTTCCTCGGATTCGGTGGCCTGTAACAAACGGGCCAGGAATGCCTGGACTTCCTCGTAGTGACCCTGAGTGATGAGGACGCGAACCAGTGTCAGGTGTCCAAACTCGCGCAGGTAGTGGGTGGGGTCAGCGATACTCAGCCCGCAGGTTTGCAGCCACTCGCTGGCGGCTTCGATGTTGCCGAGGACCAGCCAGAGACGTGTGCGGCTCGCCATCACGCTATCAATTGCGGCGGCTACGTTGTGCTGGCGTGTGAGCTGTTCCGCCTGTTCCAGTGTCTCGAAGGCGGCGGGTACGTCTCCCCTGGCATAGAGCGTACATGCCAGGTAGGTGTAGGCCTGGGCCAGCATCGACATGTAGCCCCACTGCTGGCCGATCTCGATTCCCAGGCGCAAGTGGCTCTCCGCCTCGTCGAGCCTGTTCCAATCGTAGAACAGCAGGCCGAGACCGGCATAGGCCATGCTCACCCCCGGAGCAAGCGCCCCGCTTCTCTGCGACCCCAGTCGCAACGCCTGCCTGTAAATTTCAGCCGCTCGCTGCAGGTGTCCCTGGAACGACTGCGCGAAGGCCGATGCGCAGATACATGTCAGCAGCACATAGATATTACCGGATGCCTGGCTGATGGTCCTGTTCTCCAGGAAGATGCGGTTTGCCGTCGCCAGATCGCCGCTCAACATATAGGCCTGGCCCAGGCTGACGACGACCATGCTGCGCACAAACATCTCCTCGCGCGGCCACCAGGCAAGCATCTGTTCAACGAGTGCGACGGTGCGCGGGACATCGGCGCGGGCGGAAGCCAGGAAGATACGTATAGCCATCACCAGGCCCAGGATGTGACGTTCCGGGTCTGACTCTGCGTGTTCAGGGTGAGTAACAGGCAGGCCAGCGGCGGCTAAGATCTGCTCGACAGCGCGCAACCGGGCCTCGGCGTCGTCCAGTTGCCCAATCAAGCCCACCGAGCCGGCGTACAGGAGGTTCAACAGAGGGCTGGCACTCACCAACTCATCAGGCAGGGCACGCAGCCAGTGCAGGATCGTCATATGTGCGCCCTGCTTGAGAATCGCCTCGGCATGCCGCTCTACCAGGTGGGCCGTCCCTTCGTAGTCAGTGCTTGCCAGCATGTGCTCCACCGCCTCATCCAGCAGCCCCTGGCTCTCGTACCAAGCAGCGGCCCGGTGATGCAACTGTGGGATGAGGGCGGAACGCGTCTGCTGGAGGCGCGCGCGCAGGAACTCACTAAAAAGATGATAATAGCGATACCAGCGGCGCTGCTCATCCAGTGGAACCAGGAACAGGTGTGCCTGCTCCAGCCATGCCAGGATCTCGCGTCCATCAGCGCGCCCGGTGACCGCGTCGCAGAGCGAGCCGCTGAAACGCGCAAGGATGGCGCTAGCCAACAAGAAATCCTGGATATGTTCTGGCTGGCGCTGGAATACCTCGCTGGCCAGGTACTCTCCAACGTAGCGATGACTGCCGGTGAAGGCGTTGATGAAGCCCTGCTTATCGGTGCGCCCCTGCATGGCGAGGGCCGCCAGTTGCAGGCCTGTGACCCAACCCTCGGTGCGCGCTTCGAGGGCCACGATCTCGCTGCTTGAGAGAGCCAGTCCCATCACCTGGTTAAGAAAGGTTGCTACTTCCGCGCCGCTAAAGCGCAGGTCGGTGGCATGCAGTTCGGTGAGTTGTCCCTGAGCGCGCAGGTGTGCCAGGGGCAGGGGTGGCTCGCTGCGGCTAATGATGATCAGGTGCATGCGCGGCGGCAGGTGGTCGAGCAGAAAGCCCAGCGCTTCGTGAATGGCGGGGGTTGTGATCACATGATAGTCGTCGAGGACCAGCGCCACATCCTGTGGTATAGTCGCGAGCGTGTTGATAAGCGCGGTCAGGACGGCAGGCGTGGATGCTGGCGGTGGTGTCTCGGAGGATGGGAGCAGCGCGAAGGCATGATCTTCTATGCCAGGGTGTTGTAGGTGCAGTGCCGTGATCACGTAGGTCCAGAAGCGGGCCGGGTCGTTATCCTGTGCGTCCAGCGAGACCCAGCAGAGGCGCACATGGGTGTGTGCCTGCTGCCACACGCTCAGTAACGTGGTCTTGCCGAAGCCAGCGGGAGCCGAGATCAAGGTCAGGCCATGCTGCCGTAGTCCGGCGTGCAGGCGCGCGACGAGGTGTGGGCGGGCTACCAAGCTGGAGCGTGCCGGGGGGAGATAGAGCTTCGTCATAAGCAACGGGTTGGGCGAAGGATGGCTTCCGCCCTCAGGCGCGGCGGCCCTGCCAGGCTCGTTCAAGATGGCCGCGATGCTGTCCAATCGCGCCTGTTTCAGCTCTGGCGATCTCCCCAGGTACGCCTTGCGCAACTTTCCAGCGTGCTTGCGATAGGCGTACCAGTAGCAACCAGTACCCTTGTGTTCTCTGCGGGCGGTGAAGCTGCCGCCAGGACCCTCGAAGCGAAAGGTCGTCGTCTCCTGGGCCGCCAGCCAGCGCCACCACGCGTCGCTCTCAAGGCGAATCGTGTGCTCATCTGTTCCCGTGTGATACATCAAGAGATCGCCGCGCACTCGCGGAGTTGCTCGCGCCATTGCCGCCTCGTTTGCATTGCTGCTGGTTCTATGCTGATGCCTGTCAAAAGTTACCTACAAAGATATAGCACGGATTGGGTAACTTTGCAAGGAAGGGGCCAGCGCCGGACTTGTCATATGCTCCGATGAAGGTTCTTTATACGTCACTTGCTCTTCGTAGCTGCGCGATTGGTCGCGTGTGGGCGAGCCGGTCGGCATGGTAGCTATGCGCGATCAATCGCGCAGCTACGAAAGCCGGGCAACTTGTAAATGATCCTGTACTTCGATAGAAACTACTTGATTTCTGTTCGGTCGGTAGGTTATCATAAATGATGGCTGTTTAACAGACTGAAAGAGCATGAAAGGATAGATACGCGCATGAGTGCCATTACTTCGGAAAAAGGCTCTACCCCCTTGCCCTTGCCGCCCGTTGTTTCTGGTGTTCCAATTTTGGGCAATGTTCAAGAAATGCTCAAAGATCCATTAATGTTAATGATTCGGGGATATCAAGAATATGGACCTATCTATAGAGTCCGGGCGTTCAACCTTGAATACACAATTCTTGCCGGGCTTGAAGCTAATCAATTTATGACGCGTGAAGGTAATGAATACTTAACAGTGAAAGAAGTATATGCGGGTACCTCAATTGGGATGGAAACAAATAATTTCCTTTTGAGTCACGACGGCGAAAAACACCGGGAGCTGCGGAAGGTTTTGCGGCGCGGGTACTCAAAAACAGCCATTGGGCCGGCGATACCTGCCCTGATCCAGCTAACACAGGACATGGTGCGAAAGTGGAAAGAAAACGAGCGCGTTCTTATTGTGCCCGCGATGAAAAGGCTGATCACGAGTCAATTGGGGCAGGCCTTATTACAGTATGATGCTGAAGGATACTTCCCAGATTTACAGAAGTTCTTTACAACCACTGCTGAAACGTCTACCACCCATCAATTGCCAATGTTTACGCTGAAACTACCCTCTTTTCGTCGCACACAGTCACGGGTATTTCGATTAGTTGATGAGGTTTTAGCCGCTCATCGAGCCAGACCCAAAAAGCCGGGAAATCGCACGCTTATCGATGATGTTTTAGAGGCCGTTGATGAAAATGGCGCTGCTTACCCGCCTGATTTTTTACGAGCTGCCATTATCGGAACCTATATCGCTGGCATCGATACAGTTGCATTAACGTGTAGTTTTGCTATCTATGCTCTACTGAAACATCCCCATGTATGGGAACGTGTTTCAGCAGAAGTTCGCGCGGTATTCAGCCGAACGCCTGCCCCAACGATGCAAGATTTCAAGCAGATGAAGGTACTCCATGCAGCAATTCTGGAGATTTTACGCTATTATCCAGTTGGGCCGGGTGTACCGCGTACGGCTGTTGATGCCTTTGAATTTGGGGGATATAAAGTTCCTAAGGGCGCAAATGTTCTGGTTGGAACAGCCGTGACGCATTTCCTGCCCCAATTTTTCCCCGACCCCTTCACATTTGATATCGACCGCTATATTGAACCGCGGCACGAGCATCACCAGGCGAATGTATTTGTGCCATTTACCGTCGGTGAACATACATGCCTGGGAGCTGGCATGGCCGAGATCCAGGTGATGGCGACCATAGCAGCCGTGATCAACGAAGTAGATTTACGCCTTGATCCACCTGATTATACTGTTCAGATAAAAATAGCACCCAGCCGTGGGCCGAAGCCAAATCTAGCAGTTCGAGTCAAACTGCTGTAGTAACCATGCGGAAATCGGATGAGTCCGTAGGGGTGATGGCTCAGTCCTTCCGTGGGTGGGCGGCAATCTGTAGCGCGAGGTTCTGTTCATAGGCGTCGGCCAGGGGTATGGCTGGGAAGTAGCTATGGGCCAGATCGTTGACAGCCAGCAGGACGCCGAAGCGATAGAGGAAATAGGCGGGCGGAGCCTGGGGGCCGGTGGTGGGGCGTACAATGCCCAGGCAGCCGGCGGCGCGGTTCGCGCCCGCTGCAAACTCCCAGGATACGGGGATGTTGTTCCGGGTGACAGACAGACTGCCAACACCTGTGTAATAGAGGGCGTTATTTACTTCCTGCGAGGCGGTTGCGCACCCAAAGTCAAGCGCAGAATTGCCAGCGGTGCTTGAGAATGTATCGAGCGCGGCGAGACTTACTGACACATGCCAGGCGCTGCCATCCCAGGTAATGCCTATCGATAGCAGATGGTCTGTCATGGCATCGTTAATATTAGGGGTATCGGGTTGATTGCGAGCTATGGTCCGCCCATTCAGGGCCTTATAATCCAGAGTGCTGTAGGCCACACCATATGTCAACCATGGAGAGGCCGTCGGCGAGCCAGGAGCAGGCAGAGTTGGCAGGCTATGTTGTGGCTGGTTGCTAGCAAGATCTACCGGCGTTGGTGTGCAGAGCAAATGGCAGTTCTGCCCATTAAGGGAGCAGTTGTTGAAGCTAAACGCGTTGCATTGACTGTTGGAATTCAAGTCGGTATCCAGGCGAATATGCAGTGTCGCGCGTAGTGGTTGAGTGGCTGTCACGATTGAACCGGCCTGGGTGCTGGATTGTGCGTACACATACTGCTCGCCGGGTAGGAGAGCATCTGTGGACCCGGCGCGGTCAAGGGTGGCCTGAATCTGCTCAGTTAAAGTGCTCGATTGGTTTGCTGGCAGGCTCGCTAGAGATGCCATAAACGTGACCAGCCTCATCTTCACACCGGTAGGGGTGGTAGCCTCCGATTCGAGAGTACAGGGTTCGTTGCCTAGTAAGGAGGGTACGGACACGGTACATGTTTGTGGCTGAAAGGGGTCGGCCACCCAGGTGATCTTGTGCAGGCCGCGCGAGAGGCGCAGGGGTGAGGGGCTGAACAGCGTAGGAAATTGTGCGAGCGGACGCCCATCGACGGTGATATGCCCCCAGTTGGGTGAGACCATGATGTAGAACAGGTCATCGCCGGGGGCGAGCGCCGGCAGTGGGGTGGCGGGAGGGCGGGAGAAGCGCGTGACGACGGCGTTGCCCAGGCCGGTGATACTGCCCACAACCACGATCACGATCAAGGCCAGCGCGCTCAATAGCAGAGCGAGCCGCGTCTTGCGTCGCGCTGGCGGGGGTGGCGGTACTCCGCGCGCGGTACGATGCGCGCCATACGCAGACACGAATGATGGATCAATGGGTTCAGCAGCGGCCGGGGCAGGCTCGCGTTCCAGTACGCCGGTACCGGCACGAGTGGGCGTAGAAGTTGTCGCCGCCTCCGGCGCGTAGCGCTGGGCGCGGCGCATGTTGCCCCGTGACTCCCAGGCCGAATCGATGTAGTAACTTCTGAGGGCCTGGCTGATCGATGGCCGCGAGACCACGCGCACCATCAGGCCAAGGGCCAGCACACAGATGCTCACCAGCACGGCCAGCGTGAGCACTAGCAGCGGCGAGGCGGTCACCTCGATGGGCGGCACGCTCTGTGAGGCATAAAATGCTCTGCCCGTCGTGTTGGCCACCTGTGTAGTGGTGGGCACGCCTGTGAAGACCAGGTCTGGCACGACCAGCGTTGAGAGCAAGATGCCGCCAAGTATCCCCAGCAGGATCGCGCTTGTGTAGACAATGCTCTGTTCCCACAGCAGCACCCCGGCCACCTGGCGCCGGCTCAGCCCCAGCGCGCGCATCACCGCGAAGTTGCTCAGGCGCCCGCGCGCGCTCAGCCACGAGGCCAGGATGTCGCCCAGCAGCGCCAGCAGCAGTGCCAGTGCCGCGCCTATGGCTAATGCCCCCAGCAGCGCCAGCGAGAGGCCCTCCTGGTTGAAACCATCCTGAATCGCGCGACGGTCGTAGAACGGCGACACCTGCAAATTCACGTCCTTGTTCAAGACTGCGCGCACATGCGCCAGCGAGGTCGCGTCATCGCGTGTGCGCAGCCAGACATAGTTCAGGGGGATATTATTGGCGCCAGCGGCTACCTTCTGATAGACCGCGAAATAGGTCTGATAGTCAATCAGCACCCCGCCGACAGGAGTAGCGGTATTGGTCGCAGCGGACTGGGAGGTACCGCCGGGCGTCACGGTGGGGATGTAGTGGACCTCGGCTACTACCACAAACGTCGTCTTGATGTTGGAGTAAGTCAGGGCAAAGGTCGTATTCAGGGACAGGTGTAGCGCGTCGGCGGTCGCGGTATCCACAATCGCGGGTACGATATTGTGAGCGAGCGCGGATGAGCGCTGTGAGGAGAGCAGATTCATGAGTTCGTCAAGCGACTGCGAGGAATCCTGGGCTGACCAGGTTGCCGCGCTGGCGAAGGTGCGTGCGTCGACGGCGCGGACCTCGATGGGAGCACCGGCATGCTGGCCGCCGCGCGCGGAGCCTGCGAAGCCCAGAGACACCGCCTGCACGCCGCGAATATGCCCGTAGTCTGTTGTCTGGCGTTGCAGGTCATCGTTGACGCCAGTGATGGCGGTCACGCCACTGAAATCGGCTCCACTCTGAAAGGCAGCCACATCAAGGATGCGCTGTGACTCGGAACTGAAGAAGACCAGGCTGAAGATCGCGAAGGCCGTCGCCAGGGCCAGCAGCACCGTCATACGGATGGCCTGCCTGGGGGCGCGCGCCATCTGTGCGATAGCCAGGATCGGCTCGGCGCCGCGATTGCGAGCGGCCAGGCGCGCGCCCAGATTCAGCAGGCGAGGGAAGAAGCGCATAAAGAGCAGGATAGCCGCCATCAGCAGGCACACCGTCCCCAGCAGGGTCAGCGGCGACTGTAACAGCAGGTGGGTGCGGGTATCGAGGGCGTCGGAGGTGGTCAGGTAGAGCGAGAAGCCGTAGCCCAGGGCCATGATGATGATGGCCATGATATCCAGATTGAGGCGTCGCCAGAAGGGCCGGTGGGTCGCGCGTGCCTGTTCGCGGCCCAGGGAGACCACGTTGAGGCGAGTTGCGCGCAATATGGAGAGTGTCATCGTTACAATGGCGGCGCCAGTCGTTGCCAGGGCCAGCCAGCCCATGTCCAGCAGCACCCTCAGCGGATTGCTGGTGATCAGGTTGAGGGCGCTCTGTTGCTCAGGTGGCAGCACACCCTGCGCGAGGAGATAGACCAGCCCCAGGGCTAGCAGAGGTCCCATAACGAGTGCGACGAAACCCATGAGCACACCCTGGGTTACAAAGGCGCCAAAGACCTGACTGCGGCTGGTACCCCGGCTGCGCAGGAGCGCGATGGAGGCCGCCTGGGAATCTACAAGCAGATCCGCCGTCATACTCACAAAGAACAGCAGCAGCGCGACCACCAGGGCCAGGATGGCCAGGATGGAGACACGCGCCACCGGTACGCGACTCTGATAGTCCTGGAGTGTGCTGGTTGGCAGGCCCGCGCCGGTATGCTCGATGAGTGGTTCCTGGTCGAGAGTGGTATCGTTGAAGATATCGAGTTGGATGCTCTTGACGCCATTGAGCATGGCATCCAGGTCATCGATGCTGACGCGCTCAGGCGCAAACCGGTATAACCAGAAGAGATCAATGGGGCCTTTGAGGGTATAGCCATCAAGCTCCGGGCTTTGTGTGAGCTTATTGAGCACTGAGAGCAGAGACTCGTTGGAGGTGAGCACTGTAATGATCTCACCCTTAATCTGCAGACCACGAATCACATGCTGAAAATCGTGCTGGTGCCAGAAGCCATCCTGCGCGGCCGGGGTAAAGATGCCCACAATGTGGAGGCGCAGCGGCACATCGATGCTTTTTATGCTCAAATATTTATAGGTTTCTGCTGTGCTGATCACAGAGCCGAGATGGAGATTGAACAGGCTAGCCTCCTCCTGTGTCAGCGCGATCTCGATATCGGCGCCCGCTTGCGGGGAG
>JBDTHH010000005.1:0-6936 GCA_039937055.1 Ktedonobacteraceae bacterium
AGGCGGGCTTGTCAACGGCGCCCCTACCTCCCACGCCCATTCGTGCCTCCCATGCCTTTTCGGTCGTCCTGAAAAAACCTCCCCTTTGCGAAACACGGGCGCTCCTACTTTCCTGCCCGCACATGGCTCACAAGTACCGGAGTACCATTGTCAAACAGGGGGTAGACTCCTGTGGTATACTAAGAGAATACTGTATGGTGCATTGTTGCTCTGAGTAGATGGTCTATTGAAAGCTGCGCGATACAGAGAGTTTTTTTCTTAGGGGGAGACCCCAGAAGTGAGTAGAACAGATGTCATTGAGTGATCAGACCCTGTATTGCCGCGATTGCAATCAAGAGTTCACGTTTACCGTCGGTGAGCAGGAATTTTATGCCAGTCGTGGCCTGACCAACACCCCTGGCCGCTGTCCAGAATGCCGCGCTGCGCGCAAGCAGTCCGGCCGTGGTGGACAGCGAGATTCGTTCGGTGGTGGTGGCTCGCGCGACCGCGATTCACGCCCCATGTATAGCGCCACCTGCGCGAGCTGTGGGAATGAGGCCCAGGTGCCTTTCCAGCCGCGTGATGACAGACCCGTGTACTGCAGCGAGTGTTACCAGGCGCAAAATACCGGTCGTTCAAATGACCGTCGATCGCGCTGGTAGGCATGACAGCGATTGTGGTGAATCCAGGCGATTCATTTGAGTTTGCGCTCAAACGGTTCCAACGAAAGGTCCAGGATGCTGGCATCCTCTCAGAGGCACGGCGACGGCGACATTACGAGAATCCACAGGCGCGGCGAAAACGCAAGGCTGAGGCCCAGCGGCGCAGACGCCGGCGCGCCCGTTAACCTGGTCAACGAAAAGGCCGCGAGCGCGTAACACTGGGAAGAGTGGTGGGAGAAAATCGCTATCACACATTCTGCGGAGGAGGGGCTTGCATCCCTCCGCAGAGTGATACACACGGCTCACAACTACTCTTCCCACGCAGCCACGTTTGTCCTCGTATGCAAACATGGTGTCAGGAAGGATTTGCCATGAAGATGAACAGCCAGTTCCGCACCTTTGCCAAACAGGTCCAGGTGGATTTACTCGCACTCAATGATGCTGACCTCTTCCGCACAATCCACCAGTGGGTTGGGGGGGAAAATGCTTCCGGGGCATCTCTCGATGTTGCCGAGGACACGCTCCTGGTATTAGGCTATACCCGCGAAGGCTCAGAGACCGAAACACTCTTACACCCGCAGGATAACACGCCAGCAACCGAAGACGCCCGACCCAGCCAATGGCAGGCCCCTTCCCCTCACCATTTGCGTACCCTCCTGACAACTATGGACGTGAATCTATTTGCCCAGCATGTCATCACCCTGGCCTTCCAATCACTGCATACCATCTATCCCGAATGGTATGAAGGCGTGACATTCAGCGCCCATCTTGCCAACTACCTGCGGCAACTGAGTACTGAATCGGCAAAATATGACGAGAGTGTGGTACATAGACGTATGGGCAAATACCTTTAAACGCGATGTCTACATACAGGCGATTTGGAAACGCAGAAAGCGAGCGTATGAAGTACTATATCACCTACTGTATCACCCATCCTGAACATACTCCGACCACCGCTACCGGGCTGGTAGAAGCTCCTACACGTCTGAATTTAGATGTGCGCCTGGCCAGGGGCGTCGGCAAGTGGAAGAAACGCGGCTATGCCGTCGAGATTGTGAAGATTGCCTGCATAGATGATCTTCAAAGTGTAGTCCATGACTGAGGTCGCTCCATCCGCTCAGTGACCTGTCCCTATGAAAGTCGCCCATCAACTATGCTATACGCTCCTACGATAGCATAGTAGCCACGATTGCTGAAGTGTGGCACGCAACGGAGAATGTATCTATCCAGGAGGCTCCTCGTGATTCCGGCCCTCCACATGTATCTGCTAGGCGACTTCCTACTCATTTCGGACGATACCCCTGTGACAACCGTCAATGTCTCTCGCGTGCAATCCTTGCTTGCCTACCTTGTGCTCCATCGAAGTAGCCCACAGGACCGCTCTCACCTGGCCTGCCTCTTGTGGCCCGATTCGACCGAGGCCCAGGCACACTCCAACCTGGTATGGCTCACCGAGATAGCACGCCTTGTACCCACCCTGCTCGCGCGGAGACCAGACCTGCCTCCATGCTGGAAGGATGGCAGCGTCAGCACTCTTTTGAGGCCCTCGCACGCACGCTGCTGAACACGCGCGAAATGAGCTATCTCTGATAGCGAGCGCGGCCGCGCCCGAGCCAGCGCAGCGGCGCGCCGAGCGTATAGATCATTGTGCGCAGCGCCGCGTTGTGCCAGATGTTTCTGGTCTCCGACCACTGGACACGCGGATCTACGCATATCTTGTCAACCTGAACCTGCCCCGGCACCTGCAAATGTGCGGCCAGGGCCTCCATCACATGGATCCAGATGCGCTCCTGGGTGTGTGAACCAAACGTGCGAAATCCGATCTCATACACTGGATCATTGGCGCGCGCAATGGATTGCACCTGACAGACAAGTCCATCGTCATCCGTCGAGACGCTGAAGGTCACCCAACCAGATTCCGGGTGTCCCTGGGGCGTCATCAGCGTGAAGGACTCATCATCCGCGTAGAGCACCATGACGCCGGTCGAGAGCGGCATACCCGTCATCGAGGCATTGATGAGCACGATGTCGCCTGGTTCGATAGTTTTCATGACCGGGAAAAAGCGATTTTGCCGGGGCTGGAAACGCGCGAAGTTAGCTTTCCATATCTCCATGACCTCGGCAGGCGTCATGCTGATCTCTGGTAGGCGAAGCGTGTACGTCTTCTTCCACATCTGTCCGAAGCCTTGCAGCGGCCCGACCATCTGCCGGCCCTCCACGTTCAGGTTGAGCGCCCCCGTCGGCACTCGCGATACCTGCAACAGGGAGGTCAACTGGGCCCAGTAAGCTGCATCACGCGGCTCTTTCTCTTCGCCATCAGGGAGTATAGGGGGAGTGGTCATTTGCTTGCTCCTCTCGGTAGAATCCATTCATGGGCGCTATGTGTACCCGTTAGTACTCAGGGTTCACAACCTCAAGGCATGTCGGCGGCGGCCAGAGCTTCTTGTTCATTCGGGTACATTTTGATGACATCGCTCAGGCGCGTCAGTTTAAAGATGTGCTGGTAGTGCTCGCTCAGACCGCAACAGAGGAGACGCTGCTTCTGCCGGTTCATGCGGATCAGCAAGGTGACGAGCAGGCCAATTCCGCTACTGTTCATGTAGGCCAGCCCGCTAAAGTTCAACACGATGAAGCGGGTGGTAGAGGCACTGGCCTGGGTATAGGCATCCATCAACGTGTTTTCCGCGGCCGCGGAGAGGTCGCCCTGAATATCGATGATACTGGTTGTCGCGTTGGCTTTACGCACATTCATGACAACATTCGCTTGCGGCATGGTTTCCTCCTGAAAGTGTGGATTGTAAAAAACATCCGTGATGTCCCTGATCATATCTTCTGATCGCCAGCGTTTCCTGCCTCCCGGTGCATAATCAACTCGATCGTATGGGAATGCTCATCATTGGTGATATACAGCTCATCGACCAGGTTCTTGATGAGGAAGAAGCCCCAGCCGCGCGGCCTCTGTAGCCCGGCCAGTTGCGCGTCGAGATCAGGCGCGACCACCGCCTCGGGAATGGGCCGGCCTTCACCCTGGTCGCGCACGCGAACCACGATGGAGGCATCCGAGACCAGGACCTGGACGACAACCACTTTGTCGGGCTGATAGCCGTTGCCATGCTCCATGGCGTTCATCACGGCCTCGGCCACGGCCGTTTTGAGGCTGTCGAGTCGCTCAGCAGGCAGGTGCAATGGATCTACTGCCTCGGCCACCCGCTTCAACGCCTGTTGCTCGTTGCCCGCAACACTCGCGAGCGTGGTTTCCATTAGAAGATCGAGATTTCCTTGCTGTTCGTTCATAGTGCTCGTTTCAGGCGCTCGCTGCAGGGTTACCAGCGTCACATCATCCTCTTGCTCCCACCCCTTACCCGTAAAGGTTGTCAGCGCGTGGAGCAGGTCATCAATGAGCGCGGAGCCGCCCGCATGCGCCCCAGCTAGGGCCGCGATCTGTGGCAGCCCAAACATATCACGCCGGGCGTTATGTGCCTCCACCAGGCCATCGCTATACAGGAGGACGCTCTCTCCAGGCGCCAGGATCACCTCTTGCTCATCATAGCAGCTCCCCGGCATCATCCCCAGGGGCATCCCCGTGGCCTGGAGTTCTGAGACGCCCCCATTGTGTCGGCGATACGGCCATTCATGGCCGGCATTGGCGTAGCGCAAGCTGCCACTGCGCGGATCGAGAATGGCATAGAAGCAGGTCACAAACATGCGCGACGGAATCCTCATGTAGAGCAGCTCGTTGACCCGCGCTAACACATCACCTGGAGAGAGCGTGCCCTGCGCGGCGGTTCGCAGCATAGTGCAGGTGGTGGCCATCACCAGGGCGGCCGGCATGCCCTTATCGGTAGCATCGCCGATGATGATCCCCAGGCGCTCGTCTTCAAACGGCAGGAAATCGTAGAAGTCGCCGCCGACCTCGCGCGATGGTTGATAGTAGGTAGCGATATGCCATCCAGGGAGATCCGGCACCTCTTTGGGCAGGAGCGCTTGCTGGATATTGCGCGCGGTGTGCATCTCCTGTTCGATGCGCGCGCGCTCCTCCATGCGCGTCTGCTGCTCGATCAAGACCTGGCGCTGCGCCATGCTTTCGACCAGTTGTTCCGCCATCTGATTAAAGGATTGTTCCAGTTGCCCGACCTCGTCCTTCCTGACAACCGGGATGCGTTGCTCATACTGGCCGGCGGCGAACTGCGTGGTGGTCTTTGCTAACCTGTGGATGCGTCGCACAAGCCCCCGCGTCGTCACCACCCCGAAGACGCCCCCAATGGGAGCCATGATGAGAAACCAGGGCATGCCACTCCTGAGCCAGCCCCAGCCAAAAGCTGAGAGGATCGCGTCATTTGATGTTGTCCACAACACCTGTACATAGAGCGCGCCCAACGGTCTCTTTGTCCGGCTCCAGACGGTATCGGCAGCAGAGGCGACGCGCTCCTGCGCAGTATCCTGCACCATGCTAGCCGTTCTCCCCGTCAGCGCGCCGAGAATCAGCCCTGCTTCGCCCGGCAACAATCTGGCAACCGGCGCTGAGACAGGGTAGCGCGCCGGGTAGGAACTGGCAAGCACCCGGCCATTGGGAGCAATAAGCAGCGCAAACGAGACCGTGCGGACGGATCGTGTACTGCTGTCGATATAGGGCACGCTCTCGGAGAGATAGGGGATCTTCGCAAAAAGATCATCCGGCGCGGTGAACGACGAGGGTTGTCCTGGCTGAAAGGTGGCTCGCGGATCAAGAGCGGTGTCTCCCGCCTGGAGCGCCGCTTGCAACGCATAGACCTGCGCCGTCTGTTTGGCCGCGTGCAAGATCACGTCATCTAACAAAGGCGAGCGTGTCAACACGAAAAAGATGACCCCACCAACCAGGAGTTCCAGCAGAAGCACGATGACAAGGCTCGTTCCCACATACGAGATGGCCATGCGCGTCTGCAATCTCGACCATCTCCTCATCCCGTCAGGTCTGGGCTGGTATACTGTTGGCTTGAGGGCTCGCTCTTCGCTCTTCATAACGCTCCCTATATTGTCCTTTGCACTACTCATGACCATTGGCGCCTCAGGTAAAGGCTAAAAGGCTTCTCCAATAAGGCCAGGCACTTCCCTGGCCTTTAGAATACCACACTGTCGTTAGTAACCGCGTACTCACGCGACTACGAACCGGGGTTACCCTTACTGGATAATGATTGTCAGGGTCATCCCCTGGTGAACGCTGCAATAGAGCAAGCATAGTAGAGAGAAGGGGCGCCAGGGCAGTCCATTCGCGGAAGTAGCGCACCTCACCGCTGCTCACCAGTTGCACTTTGCCCCGCCACTCAACCTGCCCCTTCCCCACCTCTTCCTCCCACACGCGCACCGTAAACAGGTGCGAATGGGGGCGCCGCTTCTGAAACGTTCCCTGACGCGTTTCTTCTGGTCAATCATCTGGATATGGTAAGATCAAAATTGCGAGGAAAAGAAAGAAGGAACGGAAAGATGCAGCCCATCTGTCTTCATAACAAACACGAAATAGAGGCATTCTTACTGGATAAACCACTACTCCATCTCTACGAGCTGGGGGACCTGGACGATTTCTTCTGGCCCTATACCACCTGGTACGCGCTCAAAGATGCCCAGCGGGTCCAGCAACTTGCACTGCTGTACACAGGTACAGCGCTCCCGGTGCTCCTGGCAATCAGCGACACGCCGGCCCCCATGCGCGAGTTGCTGATCGCCATTCTCCACCTGCTCCCCAGGCGCTTCTACGCTCACCTGAGCGCGAATGTAACACAGGCCCTAACCACCGACTACCATCTGGACTCACATGGCCCACACTACAAGATGGCGCTGCGCGACAGGACCCTGCCAGGCCGGGTCGATACATCGCATGTTGAGCAGTTATCCGTCTCCGACCGTGACACCCTGGCAGCCATGTACCGCGCGAGCTATCCCGGCAACTGGTTCGATCCGCGCATGCTGGAGACCGGGTATTACATTGGCATACGCCACGGCCCCGCTATCGTCAGCGTCGCGGGGGTTCACGTCTATTCGCGCCAGTACAACGCGGCGGCGCTCGGAAACGTTGCCACCCATCCCGATTGGCGCGGGCGCGGCCTGGGTACAGCCGTCTGCGCGAAACTCTGCCAGGCATTATCCCAATCGGTAGAGCATATCGGCCTGAACGTCAAGACCAACAATGCCAGCGCCATCGCCAGCTATACGCGCCTGGGCTTTGAAACTATCGCCACATACGAAGAATATATGTGCGAGCTACGCACGATACGATGAGAACCAGCATGGATAGGGGCACATCAGATGTAGGGGCGCCGTT
>JBDTHH010000006.1:0-4672 GCA_039937055.1 Ktedonobacteraceae bacterium
CCAAACTGATTCAGATTTTTCGCTACGTCCAGGCTTTTAACCACCTTCAGAACCCCATCAAGCAAGATATTCAAGATCAGCCCTGGGTGCTGTGGTTCTCTGATCTGCCCGATCACCCCTGTATTCGTCGTGGTATCGTCACAGATACTGGGCAGGTGAACGACGACACTACACCGAAGCCTGTAAAAACCCAGAAAGAAGATGTGGACGCGGGCGGCGATAGCTTTATTCTGAAAGTCAAACGCCCGAAGTTGACAGATCCCCCTCAGCCTTCGAAGGAGATGGCTGCCTATTTGCAGGATGGCTGGCAAGATGTTGATGGCAGAGTAGCGCTTGACCCCAAAAGGCTGCCAGAAGTGAATGCCGATCCCAGGCTCAGGGCGACCTTGCAGAAGTGGCTCGTTGAGCATGACAGGTGGGTGAGCGCCGAACTGCCGGCACGCCGCACGATGGCGATATTCGATCAGTTGTATGCTCTGCGCGCCCAGCTTGAACGCGAGGCGGAGCGCCTGGAACTGATGCTTGGCGATGGTCTCCTCGATTGGTGTCCTGAGAAAAACCGCGTGGGTGTGCATCACCCTATCTTGTTGCTGCGCCTCCAGCTTCAATTTAATCCCCAGCTCCCTGAATTTACGCTGAGCGCGACGGATAGCCCGCCTGAGCTATACACCGCCCTGTTACAGACGCTGGATATCGATGCTGTCGATATTGGCCGCGGCCGCCAGGATTTTGAACGGGATAGCGTGCAGCCACTGGGGGGCGAAGAGACCGCCAGGTTCCTGCAACGGCTGGTCTATCAGCTTTCGCCGCGTGGAGAGTTCTCGGCCGGGCCGGTCACCCGCCAGGAGAGGCAGTTCCCCCTGATTACACGCAGCCCGGTATTCTTCCTGCGCAGCCGCGCCCTTGGCTTCAACACCGCGCTCGAAGCCATCCTGGAGAATCTGCCCACGCGCGATGATCTCCCCTATTCCCTCCTGAGTTTGACGGGGCTGGCGGCGGACAATACGCACCAGTCGGCTGCTGGAGTGCGTATCTCACCTCTGCTTTCGCCCAATGGCGAGGACGAGCAGATCCTCTTCAGCAAGCCCGCGAACGCCGAGCAGTTGGAGATTGCCCGCCGACTCGACCGCTATGGTGCGGTCCTGGTGCAGGGACCGCCGGGGACAGGCAAGACCCACACCATTGCCAACCTGCTGGGCCACCTGCTGGCCCAGGGAAAGAGCGTGCTCGTCACCAGCCATACCTCGAAAGCCCTGCGAGTGTTGCGCGAAAAAGTCGTCGGGCCGCTGCAACCGCTCTGCGTGAGTATGCTGGAGGACGATAGCCGCAAGCAGATGGAGAGCGCTATCGATGCGATTACCGAGCGCCTGGCATTCTCGAATGTCGATCTGCTTGAGCGGGATGCGGCGCGACTTACTCAGCAGCGTATTGCCGTGATAGGCGAACTGCGGCGTGTGCGGGAAGAACTCAAAGAGGCTCGCTCTGGCGAATACCGGGAGATTGTGGTGGCAGGCAGAACATATAGCCCTGCCGACGCCGCACGCTATAGTATGCATAATAAAGCCTCCCAAAGCTGGATTCCCGCGCCTGTAACGCCGGGTGCCCCCTTGCCCTTATCTCAAGAGGAACTGGCTACCCTCTATCGTACCAATGCGCAGGTGACGCTCAGCGATGAGCGTGCGATGGCTCATGGCCTACCTGCTCCTGAGAAGCTGTGCCCACCGGCAGACTTCGAATACCTGGTAGCGGAACATGCACGCTACCAGGATACGAACCTGGAGTACCGGCGCAACCTGTGGCAGACCGTACCAGGCGCGGCACCTCTGGAGGCCTTGAAGCAGATACAGGCTCGCCTCACGCAGGCGCTTGAGCCATTGAAAGTTAGCGGGCACGATGCGCGCTGGCGCCTGGCGGTGATCGCCGCCGGTCGTGAGGGGGGACCGCGTCGGCAGGTATGGCACGATCTTATCGCCAAGATAGAGAGCGTCGATGCCCTGGCCGTCCAGGCCCAGCCATTCCTCCTGGAGTACGACCCTGTCCTCTCCGAAGAGGGCGCGCATGCCGACAAGATCCTCAGCGAAATTAGCGCCTTCCTTGAACGCGGCGGGAGCCTGAAAGGGGTCACGCTGCTCATGCATCGCGAGTGGAAGACCCTGGTCGAGAAGGCGCGCGTGAATGGCCAGCAGCCGAGTTCTCGCGAGCATTTCGTCGCGCTCCTCATGCTGGTGCGCCTGCGGGCGGCTCGCCAGGACCTGCTGGGTCGCTGGCAGCGCCAGATGACTGTGCTGGGTGCTCCACCCGCAACGACGCTGGGCCAGGAACCAGAGCGTGCCTGCAAACAGTATGTATACCAGATCCGCCACTGTCTGGATTGGTTCGCGGCGACCTGGGCGCCTTTAGAGCATGAATTGAAACAACAGGGCCTGCGCTGGGAGACGGTGCTGGCCGAGACGCCCGTCAACCTCGCGGAGCATGGCGACTTGCTGCGCCTGTGCGATACCGTCCAGCAACGACTCCCGCCCCTGCTGGCCGCCGAAATCAATCGCCGTTTGTATGCCGCCAACGAGGAGAAGTTGCTCGCGGTGTTGCGCGTGCTTGAACTGAGCGCGAGTGCCGGGGAGAACGCGGAAGTTGTGCAGCGTCTGCGCACCGCTGTGACTCACAGCGATAGCCAGGCATACCGGGAGGCCTTCGAGCATCTCGTTGATCTCTATGGCCGGCAGGAGGCGTTACGTACCCGGCAGGCGCTCCTGACGAAGTTGGAGCGGGCCGCTCCCGGTTGGGCGGCGGCGATCCGTGATCGCGAGGGGGTGCATGGGGGGCGCGAGGTCCCTGGTGACGCGGAGGCGGCCTGGCTCTGGCGGCAACTCAGGATCGAGTTGGAGCGCCGGGGCGCGCAATCCCTGGAAGCATTGCAGGATCGCAGCGTGCAGTTGAGCAATACCCTGCAAACGATTACCGCCGAACTGGTAGAGAAGAAGGCCTGGGCCGCGCAGGTGCGCCGCACAACGCTGGAGCAGCGACGCGCGCTCCAGGGCTGGAAAGAGATTATGCGCAAGGTCGGCAAGGGTACCGGCAAAAGATCGCCACAGTTGCTGGCAGAGGCGCGAGGGCTGATGCCCGTCTGCCAGACCGCTGTGCCCGTCTGGATTATGCCGTTGAGCCGCGTGGTGCAAACCTTCGACCCCCGGCGCAATCATTTCGATGTGGTGATCATCGATGAGGCCAGCCAGGCGGATATCAAAGCCTTGACAGCGCTCTACATGGGACAGCAGGTCGTGGTGGTCGGCGATGATGAACAGGTGACCCCCGTGGCCGTCGGCCAGAAGCTCGACCAGATCGATAGACTGATCAATGAACACCTGCAAAATATTCCGCTGGCCAAGATGTACGACGGCAGGCTCTCCGTCTATGCCCTGGCGAAAACCACCTTTGAGCCGGTCTGCCTGCAAGAGCATTTTCGCTGTGTCTCGCCGATTATCCAGTTCAGCAACGACCTGTCGTATGAAGGCAAGATCAAACCCCTGCGCGATGATAGCCGCGTGTTGCGCCGCCCCGCGACCGTGGCCTATCGCGTCAACAGTTCCGGTGTCGTCGGCCATGTGAACGAGCAGGAGGCCCAGACCATTGCCGCGCTGCTCGTGGCCGCTACCGAGCAGCCAGAGTACCAGGACGCCACCTTTGGCGTGATCTCGATGGTCGATGATGAGCAGGCGCTGCGTATCGATGCCCTGTTGCGCAAATACCTCCCGGCCACGACGTACGCTCGTCACCAGATCCTGTGCGGTGCCCCGGCGCACTTTCAAGGCGACGAACGCGATGTGATCTTTCTCTCGATGGTCGATACCCCCAAAGGGGATGGGCCGCTCCCACTACGTGGCGAAGACGCTTTTGAGTTTATGTATAAGAAGCGCTTTAACGTCGCGGCGAGCCGGGCCCGTGACCAGATGTGGGTGGTCTACTCGCTGGACCCCGATGTCGATCTGAAGGCGGGCGATATCCGTAAGCGCCTGATCCTGCACGCCAAAAATGCGGTGGCATCCGCGCGCAAGCTGGCGGAACAGGAGCGCAAAGTCGAGTCCGAGTTTGAGAGGCAGGTGCTCAAAAGGCTGGCGCAGGCGGGATACCGGGTCATCTCACAGTGGCCTGTGGGAGCCTATCGCATAGATCTGGTCGTAGAGGGCGCTGGCAAACGCCTGGCCATAGAATGCGATGGCGACCGCTGGCATCCCATCGAGAAGCTGGAGGAGGACATGGCGCGTCAGGCGATTCTGGAGCGCCTGGGCTGGCGCTTCGTACGTATTCGCGGCAGCCTGTTCTTCCGCGATCCCGATCAAGCCATGGAGCCTGTCTTTGCGCGCCTGCGTGCCCTGGAGATCCCCCCGGAGGGCGAGAACCAGGCCGAAAACCTCGAAAGCCAGGATGGAAAGGCTCTGCAAGACCGCATTGTGCGCCGGGCGGCGGAATTGGGCCGCGAATGGGCTACCGCCAGCGGGCCATTGGCTAAACGCGGTGTCTATGTTCTGCCCCCAGCGTCAAGTTCCTCCTCCGATGGATTGAGTGTATCCGCGTAGGGCGCACCTCACAGGTGTACACGTAAGCCGACGATAAAGGGAAAGTGAGCGGCGAATCCGTAGGGCGTGGCTTGCCTCGCCAGTCAGGCCGCAGGCCC
>JBDTHH010000007.1:0-7862 GCA_039937055.1 Ktedonobacteraceae bacterium
CCGCCGGACCCAGGACTGTGTTGTGAATAGCGATGACGGCCTTCAGGCCTACGCTCTTATCCTGGCAAAAGTAGAGGTTCTCGTAATCATATTGCTCCATGCGCTCGAAGAGCATGCCTTCCATGATGCCTGGCCTTTCTTGTTACATAACTCGCTTACCCTGGACCCATATCTCGCATATCGCCCGCGTGGACGCTCCAAAGAACAGCCCATCTAGAAAGTTGTCGTCGTTCCAACCCTCCAGCGTACGATGCCGGCTATCGAACGCCACAAAGTCGGCCCACATGCCGGGGGCAATCTGTCCTACTTCCAGACCCAGCGCCGCGGCCCCGCGCCGTGTGCCATAGTCCAGCAAGAGCGGACCGGGAGTCGCCCACTCATCGGCTACCAGCACCCGGCGGCGCTGGTAGCGCATGCGCGCGCTATACTCGGCCCAGCGCAACTCCTCGATAGGATCGATGCGCGTATTGCTATCCGAGCCAATCGTCAGGGGAATACCGGCCGCCAGCAACTCGGCGTAGGGCGCGATGCCATCGCCGAGATCGCCCTCGGTCGTGGGGCAGACACAGACTGTGCAGCCGTAGCGGGCCAGCAAAGCAATCTCGGCCGCGCTGGCGTGGGTGGCATGCACGATTGTGGTGAGCGGCCCCAGCGCGCCGAAACGCTCCAGCAGCTCAATCGGCGTGCAGCCGTGCGCCGCCTGGCACTGCTCGATCTCCGCCACCTGCTCATCGGCGTGGACGTGCAGCGGGAGGTTGTGGGTGCGACTATACTCCGCAATGGCCCGGAGCCAGTCCTCCGGCACAGCGCGCACGGAATGCGGCGCCACGCCAACAGGCACGCCCGCGACACGCAAGGCCTCTACGCGTTCAAGATAGGCCTCAACCGAGGCATCGCAGAAGCGGCGCTGGTCCTCCTCCGGCGGCTGATCAAACCCAGCCCGCGCGTAGGCCGCCATGAGCAGCACGACACGGATACCCGCGTCACGTCCCGCGTGTAGCAGCGCCTCAGCCATAGCGTTCGGCTGCGCATATGGCTGCCCATCCGGTTGATGGTGGACATAATGAAACTCGCCCACGCTGGTATAGCCAGCCATCAACATCTCCCGGTAGGTATCATACGCGATGTCATAGAGTCGCCGGGGGTCAAGGCGCTGAGCCTTGTCATACATGGCGCGCCGCCACGTCCAGAAGGTGTCCTGCCGTGAGAGGTAGCCCTGCGTTTGCCCGCGCAGGAGGCGCTGGAACGCGTGGCTATGCACATTCACAAAGCCGGGGAGGAGCACTGTATATGGCATCCTCTCTACCGGCTCAACTGGCGGCGCCTCCGCGTCGCGCTTGGCAATAGAGGCAATGCGCCCATCATCCGAGATCGCGATTACCATGCCGGCCTGCAATCCCTGCTCGGTATACACATAGTCTGGGGCCAGATGCTTCAATGATACACCTCACTTCTACTCGCTTCTTCACTGGATACGCTAGAGATACATTCAACAATGAGCATCATATCACTTCGGATAGGGGCAACGGCAAGCCACGCGCTACGGACACACCGGCGAGGCATTGTCGGCGGGCAAGGGGAGCCGAAGAGGAGCCGAAGCCTCGCCCTATGGGTCAACAACGCATGTCCGGGCGTCTATTAACCTCGACAGAAATTGGTAAATCTGATAAACTAAAGCAGCCAAAGAACGCCAGCGCCATCGGTCAGAGATCCTTCAACACAGTTTTGCTTATGCACTTTATGCACTGGGAATACATGAGAAAGAATACAGAAGATAACTAACATCCTCCTTCTTCTGGTTCTCCTTCTAGGCGTGGCCTGGATAATACTTGCTATCCAAAGCTTGCTCAAAACGCTCAACAGACGTAAGCGTTTAGCAGCCTTGCGTAGGAACCCGGAGCAGGTACCCCTCTCCTCAGAACAGCCACTTTACTTTCCAACCCGCTCCCCCAGAATACCGACAAGAATTAGAGCGCCTGCTAAGCTATATTCACGAGAAAACAGCCTTACCCCTGCGGGATCTGCGATCTTTCTGAAAGCACTATTTTGCCATGCATTGATCCGCGCAAATGCCTTACAGCGGCCCAGGGTCGCCGATCAGGTGAAAGCCAGCCCAGAAGTAGGGGTGGATGCGGTAGGGGCGGATCGATGTGCGGGCGCGGGCCAGGAAGGCGCGCTGCGCGCCGGCCAGGGCGGCGGCCTTGCTGAAATCGTTCATCAGCGCCTGGTAGAACATCTCCATGAGTTCGGCGCTGCTGGCGTCGTCTACTTTCCATAAGGTTGGCAGCAGCGAGGCGGCGCCCGCGTAGAGGAAGCCGCGCCCCAGGCCAATGACCTCGTCGACGCCGCCGACGACGGCGCGCCCGGTCTCGCAGGCGCTCAGCGTGACGAGGGAGCACGAGGAGAGATTGAGGTTGAAGACCTCGATGGTGCTTAATTGACGGTCGGCCAGCTTGATAAATGAGAAGTTCGGCGCGTCGAGACGGAAGAGGCCATGGGCCGCGATATGTACGATGGGACTGCGCGCGCCGACCTGCTGCAAGAGTGCAGCGGTGGCGGCCTTGTCCAGGGCGCTCTGCGCTCCCAGTTGTCTCGCCACCACTTCGGCCTCCTGCAGCGCATATGGCAGGCGACCATGGTCCGAAAGCCCCATCACCAGCGAGTTGCTCAGGTGGATACCCTGGGCGCCGATGCGCTGGCCGCGTTGGCGGCAGATATCCAGCAACGCGAAGGCCGGCAGGTAGGAGACATTCACGCGTTCGACCACGAACTGCACACCATCAAAGAGGCAATGAAAGGGGAAGTAATGCAGGATGCCATAGGGCACCACGATCAGGTGCTCGCAGAGATTGAGCGCGTGCGCCACGGGTCTGAGCAAGAGATCATAGAGCCGTTGGAGCAGGCCCAGGCTATTCTCCTGCAGGCCCGCGAAGGCGCCCGCACGGTCCTGCACGCCAGCCGCCTGGCCCGCCAGGTCAAGGTTGACGCGCCAGAGCGAGTAGAGGCGCTCCAGACGAGCGGCCACATCCGGCACGATATGCACCACCACCCTGTTATGCATCAGCTCGAAGATATACAGATCCTGCCCCGCCAGATAATATTCCAACAGCAGCGTCTCATCCCCGATGGTGGGCATCTGCGCGGTGACAATGCTATTCGACCAGCGCGGCCCCGGCCTGACCACCATATCACCGGCCAGGCGCAATTGGACCTGCTCAAGCAACTGCTCGATCTGGCGCTCGCGGCGCTGCATCTCCTGGCGCGCGCGCACGGGTCCGACGGAGCGGATACGCATGATCGCGGTATCGCTGAGGTTCGCTTCGTTCTCGGCCTCGTAGACAATCGAGCTAAACCAGGCCTGCTCCTCGCGCAGGCGCGCCAGGTCTTCGAGGATGCCCTCGCCCACCTTCTCATCGGCTCGCAGGCGGATATCGATGTTGTTGCGCAGGTAATCGCCCAGCACACGCGACTTGGATTTTTCGACGTAGATCAGGGCCTGCTCTTGATTGCCGCAGCGCAGAGCCAGGGAGACCGCGTGCTGGTAGACAGCCTCTTTATCGCGCAGGAAGCTCGTGCGCTCATCCAGTACTAACCGGCTCTGCACCTCGTCTATGCCCTGCACGGCACGATCATAGCACTCGGTCGCCTCCTTCAGGTCGCCCCGGCGCTCAGCGATCTGGCCCAGCAGGTAGTCGCAGCGATACTTCAAGTCCAGGAGTCCCTGGCCCTGCGCGATATCCAGCGCCTGTTTGCAGAGATCATTGGCCATGGCGATATCGCCCTGGGCGGCGGCGATGCGCGCTTGCAGCAGGGCGACGCGGGCTCGTTGGGGCAAGGCCTCCTGATCGGCAAACACATCGGCGGCATGCTGGGCCTCGCGCTGGCTGGCCTCCAACTGGCCATTCGCGAAGTACAGCTCAGCCTGGTGCAGCCGTACGCTCGTCGCCAGCGCCGTAAAGCCGCCCTCTTCGAGGATATCCCTGGCCTCCTGCAACATGCCCTCGGCCTCACGAAAATCGCCTTCGAGCATGCTTGCCTGCGCCTGGTACATCAACGCGTAGGCCAGGCTGTTGCGCTGTCCCTGCCGCTGACGGAAAAAGGCCACCGTCTCGCCGGCCAGTTCATAGGCCTCGTGCGCACGGTTCAAGCGCACCAGGCAGAGGCAGATCTGGTGCGCGACCTCCGCCGCCTGTAGCTCCAGGTTATGCTGCTGGAAGACGCTGCGGCTGCGATTGAAGAACAGCAATGCCTGGCTGTAGCGCCCCTGCGCGGCATAAATCTGGGCGATATTCAGTTCCTCGCGCGCGACCGCCACCTCCTGCCCACCAAAGGCGGCGAAGGTCGCGCGCGCCTGCTCGTGCAGGTCGGCGGCTTCGCGGAACTTTCCCAGCGCCGCCAGGGTCAAGGCCTTGTTGCCACGCGCGCGCGCGATGTTCAGATCGACGCCGTCCCCTTGCAGAGTGTAGGTCTTGATGGCACGATCAAAGAGGCTCAGGGCCTCGTTATAGTGGCCCAATTCGTAGTTGACGATGGCGGCATTGACATCAATCTGACCGGCGCGCAGCAGTTTGCCGTGACGCATGAAGATCTCGTGCGCGGCTGTGGCATCTCGGAGAGCTTCGGTCGTACGATTGAGTTGCAGGCAGGAACTGACGCGCCCGATCCGTGTGCGCGCCCAGCCAACCTCATCGCTGGCAGCCAGAAACTCCTCGCCCGCCGCGTCGAAAAACGGCAGCGCCTCCTGGTTGCGGTCCATGCGGCGTAAGGCATCGCCACGCGCCATCAGGCCCAGCGCATGATACGACCGGTTCCGCGTAAGTTGACCGACCGCCAGGATATAGCCGGCCAGCACGAATGATACCTGCGCGTCCTCAACCCATTGGCGATCAGCCTCACGCTTGATGAGGTCAACCAGCCGGGAAACGGCAACATCGCTGAAGGCCGCCAGATGCGCCTGGATGACGCGCTGTCCCTTCTCTTCGTTCTTGATGAGCAGCAGTTCGGCAACTAATTCTTGTGGCGTCATAGAAGGCTTTTCAGAGAATACAACACCCGACACCTTACTCCTGGAGCGCCACCTGGAACTGATCGATCAACACAATACCCTCAGGGAACTGCAACTCCAATGTATAGGCCGCGGGAGCAACCGACGCGAAGACGAAGTTGCCCAGTTCGTCGATGGTCTGGGTCTGCACCGACTCGCTCGACGCTGAAAGCCGTACCGGCGTCCCCTGTAACGCGTCAAGTGAAGCGCCCTTACGCGTGACGAAGCCGATAAGCTGCACGACATTGCGGCGCTGGCTGCCACGCTCCACCTGGATCGAAATACTGAAGTCCTCGGCAGTATAGCGGCGTGGCCACAGCGTCTCGGCCTGCACCATTTCACGCTGGTAGGCCAGACGCGGCTGCGGCGGCAGCAGGACCGCGACGATACGCCTGGCGCCCGCGCTGGCGCGATCACGCACCTGGTCCAGGATATGGTGTACATCCTGGGCGGGCACGGCACCACGATGATTACGCGCGACAGGACTCACAGAGATGCTCGGCGCGGGTGTGCGCTCAACCAGCAGGGGATCGTTGGCGAGAAATTCTGTGAGCGCCGCCACTTCAGCGGCACAGAGCACACACATACCAAGGTGCATCTTGACCGCGGTGGCAACCTCATTGCTCAGCAGTCCCAACTGGTATTCACCAAGTACCTCGCTGGACGGACAATCCCAGCGATACAGCGTACTGGTCAGCGCGAGTTCAAGCCGGCGATAGGTCGCCAGTTGAGCCGCGCAGTGCTCACAACTGGCGATATGCTGCACAACGGCCGGTCGCACACTCTCACCTGCCAGGTAGGCAAGCAGTTCCTCCTCGCGCACAGCACCTGGTTGACGACACTCCATGAGCGTTTCCTTTAAATGAATATAAGTTCAGGACCAGACAGCACGATCCAGGTTGTCACCCCATACAAAAAACATCTTCACTACGACTTGCTCTACAGAACAACAACTCTACCGCGAGTCTAGACATGTGCCAGGCGCGACACTCCCCAGCGTCGCCGGCGGCTTATTTGCAGGCTTTCCTGTCTCTTTACCTCTATAAACGAGCGGTTTTAGCGTTTTAGCATGCTTGTTCCAGGGATCAGTACCGGAAAATGATGGACGCGCCCATACAGCAGCTACAGGTGATGATGCTTAAACATATTCTGCAAGCGGCGATTGCGACGCAGGCGCTCCAGTACATTGCGCTTGATGCGATACACATCATCCACCGTAGGAAAGAGCAGGCGGTGCTGGCTACTGATCTCGCTGGGCTTCATACCATGAATATACGCCAGGTAGATCAGTACCCGCTCATCCTCACCGTTGAGTTCCTCCTGAATGACCTGCCACAGACCCTGGGCCGAGATATTCGCCACCACGTCGTCGGCGGGATCATCGGTGGCTGGCTCATGCTCCATGGAGTCCAGGGCCTCTTCATACTGGCGCGCCTGCCGGGAACGCACTTCGTCGGCTACCACGCTATGCACGCACATCTTCAAATACTTTAATATGGCGGCTAGTGAGTCGAAGTTTCCCATTTTAACGGGCGTGAGGGCCTGCGAGAACTTCGCGAAGACCGCGTTGACGAGCGGGCCGCTACCATCCTGACCCAGGAGCGGCGCGGCGCTCTGATGCTGATTGATCCAGGTCAATACCAGGGGCGCGTACTGCTGGTAGATGCTGGCCCACGCGTCGTCGTCTCGCCTGATAATGGCCCGGCGAAACAGCTCCAGGCAGTAACGATCGTTCGACGTATTCTGCCTGAGAAACTTGGCGGTCTCTTCTGAACAACAACGCGCCAGTTCAGTGACGGTCAATACATCCAGGTGTTGTACACCGTCACCTTGACCTCCCAGTCCCTGCTCGGTCCCTGATGGCTGAGGATGGCTGCGAGACTCCATGGGCAATAGCTCCCTGCTTCCTTCCAGATCCAGATACGCGGTAGTGTAGACGCTGTTGCAGTATAGCATGAGAAATGCAGGCACACAAGCTTGAGCGCTCAATTCCTCAATTTTCAACACGCCAGACCACAGCTTTTATCCATTATCGCACGTAGTAGGCATGCACGATAGCGTGTTGAGTACTTATGGGGACGAAACAAATTGTTACAATTTATTACACAGTAGAATACGCCATTTGACCTATTTTTTTGTATCTCTTTACCTTGTGTGATATGCTTAGCGAGAGCTTCAATAACCCGGCAATTTCATGATGGATCAAGCGGTTGTAGGGAGTAACTATTAGTGCGCGGCGGGGCGATGGACGCATGCCACAACAGAGAGGAACAAGCACAGAACGTCTCACCGATGTTATTCAAGTCATCCAGATGGGACGAAAGAGCGGCCTGTTAACAGCAGACCGGGGCGAGGGCCGCACCTTTGAAGAGGGCGCCATCACTTTTGTCAATGGACAGGTGGTGCAAGCAACTGCTACACATCTTACTGGGCAAGAAGCCCTTAACTGGCTGAAAAGCTGGGGAACGTGCTATTTTACTTTTGTTCCCGCTGCTTCATCCCCTGCACCTGTACCTCGGAGTATCTCAGGTGGTATCGCGACAGATACCGACCCGGTACTACGAAAGCAGCCGCTGGCTATGCAGAAGGTCACGCGACCACTCCCGGCCTACAAGACAAACGGCAGAGGGATAGAACCACCCATTGCACCTGCTCCGGTGGCCGCTGCCCCCTATCGTATACGTCAACAGGATAACGCCTTGCAGGCCATCGAGCATGCAGGACTTTCACGCACCCACCGGCGACTCCTACTACTCATCAATGGAGAGCGCTCCCTTTCTGAGCTGGCTCGCCTGACGGGCCACAACCGGGACGAAGT
>JBDTHH010000008.1:0-22369 GCA_039937055.1 Ktedonobacteraceae bacterium
GTTACTTCAGCGAGGGATTAGATTTTCTAGAGCGTGCGCTTGTGCAAAGTGGTGAAGTGGCGGCACCGGTGCGCGCGGTAGCTCTCTATAGTGCCGCAAGGCTGAACGAGGTCCGGGGTAATCATGACCGGGCAGAGACTCTAATCACTGGGTGCCTGGTGCTGTACCGAACAATTGGAGACCGGGCGGGCATTGCCTACGCTCTGCACTTACAAGCAGATATTGCCTGGGGAAGGGGCGACCTCGCCCTGGCCCGCGCGCAAGCCGAAGAGTCTCTGGTACTCTTCAGACAGTTAGATAACAGGGGAGCCATTGCGGGTATATTGCTCCACCTGGGAGGTGTGGACGCCGATCAAGGTGAGTATGTCAGGGCGCTTGACTTGCTCGAAGAGAGCCTGGCGATGAACAGAGAACTGGGAGAGAAGGATAGCATTGCTGAATCGCTCCTCAGCCTGGCAAGGGTGGAATATCTCTCCCAGGGTGATCGTACTCGCGCCCGTATGTTCCTGGAGGAGAGTTTCGCAACCGTTAGAAAGTTGGGTGACAAGGAGACGATGGCCTATTGTCTCTGCCTCTCGGGCCTGTTAGCCCTTGATCGTGGCGATGCTTCCTCGGCGCGTGCGCTCATTGAGCAGTCGATGACGCTCTTCAAGGAGATGAGGCAACGTCATGGCACAGCCTTAGCGCTCTCCTCGTTGGCGAAGGTAAGCGCTGCTCAGGGTGACAACGCCACGGCTCGCACCCTCTATGAGGAGGGGATTGTGTTAGCGCGGGAAGCAGATAACAAGATGAACCTGGCCTCCGACCTGGAAGGTCTGGCAGGTGCCGTGGCGGCACAAGGGGCATATGCGTGGGCAGCGCGGCTATGGAGCGCGGCGGAGGCCCTGCGCCTGGCTATTCATATCCCCCTCCCGGCGATTGAGCGTCCTGGCTACGAGCAAGCGGTGATGGCAGCTCGCGCTCAACTGGGGGAGCAGCCCTTCGCCGCTGCGTGGAGCGAAGGACGCGTCTTGACACTGGAGGCTATCCTGCAGGGCAAGGATATGAGGCAAGGTCAATCGATCGCTAACTCCTGAAAGAGGTCCTTCCAGAATAGGGGGCAAAACGCTTGCTTGAGAAGAGGTTCTCTAGATGCCCGGCAAGCAAGCGTTTTGCCCCCTATTCTGGAAGGACCTCTTGTTCACCTTCCTTACCGCGCCGTCCGGCGTCCATAGGCCCATACGGCCAGCGGGATAAAGACGACCAGGATGCCCACGCACCAGGCGAGCGCCTGCCAGATCGTCGAGGCATCGGGTTGGTCGAGGAGCAGCCCACGCACCGAGTTGACGATCAGCGAGACCGGCTGATGCTCCGCGAAGGCGCGCAACCAGTCAGGCATGCTCTTCGTCGGCACAAACGCGCTGCTGGCGAAGGTCAGCGGGAAGAGCCACACAAAGCCAGCGGATTGTGCCGCCTCCACGCTGCTCACGAGCAGCCCGATCGTCGCCGAGATCCACGAGAAGGCAAAGCTGGTGAGCAGGAGTATCCCGGCGGCCGCGAACCAGGCAAGGACACTGCCCTGCGGTCGGAAGCCGACCAGCAGGCCGACCGTCCACATCACGATTACCACGAATGTGTTGCGCACAAGGTCAGAGATGGTACGACCCGTGAGGACCGCCGATTTCGCCATCGGCAGCGAGCGGAAGCGATCAACCAGGCCACGCTGCAGGTCGTTGGCCAGGCCGATGCCGGTAGTGGTCGAGCCGAAGATCACCGTCTGCGCGAAGATGCCAGCCATCAGGTAGTTGACATAGGTTGTGCCAGTGACGGCAATCGCCCCGCCAAACACGTAGCGGAAGAGCAGCACGAACATGATCGGCTGGATCGTCGCGAAGACCAGCTCCTCAGGGATGCGCGGGATCTGGGTCAGGTGGCGCTTCGCCAGCACCAGCGCGTCGGCAAGTACCCAGTACAGTGCAGGACGGGCCAACGGCGTCAGCGTTCCAGTTGTGTGGAGACTGCTATTGCTCAACGGGAACTCCTTACCATAGGCCGCGCGGGCGGCGTATCCGACGACAGCTCTGCTGAGGTGGCGGCATGTCCGGTCAGCGAGAGGAAGACATCATCCAGGGTGGGCCGGCGCAGTGCCAGGTCGTCCAGGGGGACCTGTGCAGCATCGAGGTCGCGTACGACGGTGGCGAGGAGCTGCGCACCTTGTGTCACCGGTACAATCAGGTGGCGATGCTCCGTGTGAACCTGGATCTCGCCGGCGCTGTAGGGCCGCACCGCCTCCACAGCGGCATTCAGGTCGCCTCCCTGGGCCACCGTGAGTTCGAGTCGCTCGCCACCAACCTGGGCCTTCAATTCGTCGGACGTGCCTTTGGCGATCACGTGCCCGTGATCAACGACGACGATCTGATGGGCCAGTTGATCGGCCTCCTCCAGGTACTGAGTGGTGAGCAGCACCGTTGTCCCCTCGGCGACAAGGGTGCTGATGACCTCCCACATCGCCAGGCGGCCACGTGGATCAAGGCCGGTTGTCGGCTCGTCCCGGAAGAGCACCGGAGGCGACATAACCAGGCTCGCCGCCAGGTCGAGGCGCCGGCGCATGCCCCCTGAGTAGGTCTTGACGGTGCGCCCGGCGGCCTCGACCAGGTCAAAGCGTTCAAGCAGTTCGTTGGCCCGCTGGCCTGCCATTCTCCCCGATAGGTGATAGAGTTGCCCGACCATCTTGAGATTCTCGTATCCGGTAAGATGCTCATCAACGGCGGCATACTGGCCGGCCAGGCCAATACGCGCGCGAATCGCATCTGCGTGTTTGACGACATCGATGCCAAGTACCTCTGCGCGCCCGGCATCAGGCTTCAAGAGCGTCGTCAGGATGCGCACGGCGGTCGTCTTGCCGGCGCCATTGGGGCCAAGCAGACCAAGCACGCTGCCCTCCTCGGCGATCAGATCAATCCCTGCCAGGGCCTGTGTTTTTCCGTAACGTTTGTAGAGTCCCTCAGCCAGAATGGCTGGAGTATTTGACATGGAACATTCCTTTTAGTAATGCCGCCAACGACAGGTCCCTTTGGACACCGGCACAGGCGCATGGACAAGCAAGTTAAAGTGGATGGCTGAGTGGTGAACTGGCAGGCCACCATGGGCTGCACTCTCTGTAGATAGTTGACTACCTGTACTATTGTAACGGGTAACGTGCCGCTTGCCAAGAGGAAATAGTCACCCCCAGGGCGATTATACAAGATGAGTGTATCCCATTCCCTTGCTACAGGACCAACATACACAGTCGCCTGCTCAGTATAGCATGCTCCTTCGGAAAAACTTCTCCTGGCTTGCTCTTTTCCGCCCTGCCGTAACCTGTTCTCAATAGACTTATCACGGCGTTTCAGGTACAATAGATGACCGGAGTAAGACAAAGGAGCCAGTGTACCTTTGAGGAACTGGGCCATCGCAAAGACAGCGAGGGACGTGCCTGGTTAGAGTCGCTTCCGGCACCCACAGAGGAGTAAACATGCGATAATGGTTGGGTCAGGAGAGACGCAACGCGGAGGTGATTGCCGATGTCAGCGTTTGGAGCTTGAAAGGTTTCTCCACCACGATTGCCTGGGGCGCCAGGTTCAGCGCGCGCGCGATTTCAGCGGGGGTGGCCGCCGTGCAGAGAATCAGCGGCAGGGTATGAGTATGGGGGTGAGCGCGTAATTTCTGCAGCACCTCTATACCACTGATATCGGGCATATACAGGTCAAGGATCAGGACATCGATGGGCAGCGCGAGGATCGCAGGCGCAGCATACGCGGGCGCGAAGTGGTCATGCGCCACTTGCGCGGGCAGCAATGCCTGTAAACACTCGCTGGGATGCTTATATAGGGTGACCTGGTGGCCTACATAGTCCAGCAGCGTGGCACACAGCTTCGCTATGCGGGCATTATCTTCCAGAAGTCCAATCTGCGCCATACAGCCCCTCCTTCCCTTTTTGCTTCTACCAAGCTTCGCTCAAGATTGTAGTGCTTTGGATACATAGATGTCAAGATAATGTGCAGTATTGGCATGACATTTGTCGCCTCGACGCCATCGCGCCGATGCTGTACAATCTACAACGTTGCATTGTGTTCGAACTATGGATAGGATAGAAAGCCACTGGTCTAACGGATGAGTGATCACGAGACGCTGAGCAAGCTCCCCATCAGCAGGGTACGTTTCGGGATGGGGAAAGAGATACGATTGTACGATGACGACATAGTTGTGACGGGGCAGGAGGTAGATCAGGAGACGCGCCTGGAACTGGCCGCTATTGAGCGCCTGATCGTCACGCCGGGAGACCCGAACCCATCCAAACTGGTATTGATGGCCGACCTGGACGACGGTACAACGGTGATTATGGCAGAGGGCATGAGCAATGCGCGCGATTTCCGGGCGATGTTGCCCTCTATCCGGGAACTGGCTCCCCATATCCAGTTCGATCCACCCGATATGGATGAGCAACTGCGCCAGGCGCTGAACAATCGCCGTGCCTGGTCGCTGACCTGCTACGGCGCTATCATCCTGATGTGCGTCCTGCTCTACCTGCTGTATCTCGTGGTGGCCTATGTTGGCGCACACCACTTTTGATAGGAAAGGAAAGCATGTATGGCTCTCATTGAAGAAGTCCGCGCCGTACCAGAAATGAGCGGAGATGCGCGCGTACACGTGTTCCGGCGTGGTTTTCAAGGCGCAGCGGAAGAATTTGAAGGCATGGAGGTTGATGCGTACCTCGTTGTGAGCGAGCGCTATATCGTTGTGCTCGATACGTTGTTGTGTCCCGAAGATGTCGCGTTCATGATGCAGACGGTCTCCACCAATCTGGCCGGCCGGCAGGTGCTGGTCATCAATAGTCACGCCGACTGGGATCATAGCTGGGGCAACGCCTATTTTACGGGCGAGCGCGCGGCGCCGATCATCGCCCACGATCATTGCCTGCTGCGTATGCAGTCGGAGGAGGCGCGCGCGGGCTTGACAGAGTACCAGGAGCGCTATGCCATCTTTCACTCCGTGGTCCTGGTACCCCCGACCGTGACGTTCGAGCAGCAGCTTACCATTCACGGCGGCGACCTGACCATCGAGTTGCTCGCTACGCCGGGCCACCACCCCGACCAGATCGCTGCCTGGCTTCCAGAACTGCGCCTGTTGCTGGCCTTCGACGCGGCGGAGATGCCCCTGCCACTGATCGAAAACGCGGCTTGCGCGCCTTTGATGTTTGCTAGCCTGGAGCGCATGATCGCCTTGCAGCCACTACGCGTGCTCTGCTCCCATGGCAAGACCACCAGCCCGGAGCAGTTGCAAGCCAACCTTGCGTACGTGCGCGAGATTGAGCAGCGCTGCCAGACGCTGCTGACGAAGCGCCGTCCCGACGCCGCCGAACTTGAACAGGGTGCCGCGCTGATCGACTACCCGCTGGACGAGGTGCTGGCTACCATCAATGAGCCGGTTGACCGCCGCTTCTATGGCTGGGCGCACGATAATAATGTGCGCAGCATTATGGGCTGGCTGAGCGGCCTCGGCCTCTGATTGCCAGTCTGGTTCAAGCGTAATGAGATGGGTAGCCTACAGCTTCCGTAACGCCTGCGCCAGCGTCTCTATCTCCTCCTGCGTGTTGTAGAACCCGGTGGAGATGCGCAGCGAGTGCATATCATGAATACTGCGGATATAGATATTGTGCTCCTCGCGCACGCGTTTGACCACCTCTTCCGGGTCGTGACCTTCCAGGGTGAAGGTCAGCAAGCCACTGGCTCCTGGTTGTGGTGTCAAGATAGTGACTCCTGGCACGGCTTTGAGGACTTCGGCGGCGTGTGTATTCAAGGATGCGATGCGCTCAAAGAGCCATTGATGACCGACCGTCTCCTCCAACCATGCCAGCCCGGCCGACTGCCCGGCGAGCGCGGCCGACTGTCGCCCACCCAGCTCGAAGCTTTGCGCGTGCTGGTGTAGCTCCCACTCGATGCCTTCCTCGTGTTTCATAGAAAAGTAGCCCACGTAGGTTGCCCGCACATAGTGCTGAGATGCGCTATTCACATAGAGCGCCCCTGTGCCATCGGGACCACAGAGCCACTTCTGCATGGGAATGGCGTAGAAGTCTACATCCAGTGCCTTGACATCAACCGGGATCGCCCCCGCTGATTGCGCGCCATCAACCAGGACCGGGATACCCGCTGCCCGTCCCAGGCGGGTCACTGCGCTGACGTTGAGGACAGCTCCCGTCTGGAAGGAGACATGCGAGAGGACGATCAGCCGCGTGCGCGATGTGATCAGCGGGGCGATGGCCTCCTCGGCGGGTCGCTCTCCGAGCGGGCCAAGGTCCGCGACACGCAGCACCACCCCGAAGCGCTCCCGGATCTGGTACAGCGGGGCCAGCGCGCTGATATGTTCCTGGTTGGTTGTGATCACCTCGTCGCCCTCGCGCCAGTTCAGTCCGTAGGAGATACTGTTCATGCCTTCGCCAGTGTTATCGGTGAGGGCGATCTCCTGTGTATCAGCGTTCAGGAGCTGTGCGGACCGGCGGCGTGCGTCGCCATAAATGCCCTCCATGGCCTCAACGCCCCCCGGCCCTAAACGCCCTTCGCTCCACTCCCTCTGAAGCCGCTCCTGGACGGCCTGGGTGACGCAACGCGGCAATGGGCCGAATGTCCCGGTGTTGAGGTAGAGGTGAGATGTGGTAGCGGGCATTTCCTGGCGAATACGTTGCACATGGGTAAGGTCAGACACGGTGGTGCTCCTTTGTTGCAGATATGGCTGGTTGCCTGTAGTTGTGGATGAGCTACAGACAATAGACATGTAGAAAAATATGCTTATATATCAGTATATCTTACACAGCCGTGCCTGCTCAACCTCTACTGCACAAGACTTCGTTTCGCAGAGGGAGGTTTTTGCGGGGTCACAGAAACGATGTTGGCAATATCATGTGCCAGAGAGGTAGGGGCGCCCCTACCTCTCTGGCAACTTATGTTGGCCTGAAGAGTGTACAGGGTCTAACACGTCGATGAAGGTGATATGATAGTGTTGGTTTGCTGACCAGATAACGGCTATGATTCACGAAAGGCAGACGATCCTGTATGCGTATACGGACATATCGCTCCTCGGATGCCCCTGTGCTCGCGCACATCTACCAGCTTGCCGCGCAAGCTGACCACACCGCAGCCGGGAGTGTAGCAGATTTTGAAGCGTGGCTCAGCGAGCCTGCACTGGAAGCGGAGCACAATGTCTTTGTGGTGACCGACGATGAGAGCGACTTGAATCAATGGGGACAGGGAGAGACGCTGGAGGGGATCGAGGGGGAGATCATCGGCTACACCGTGCTCCAGTTGCAGCAGCGCCCGCAGGCCTACCACTTTCGCTGCCAGGGCGCCGTACATCCCCAGCAGCGGTGCCGCAACGCTGGCCGTTCCCTGCTGATCTGCGCCCTCAATCGCGCGCGCATCTGGGCCTCCGAATTCGAGTTCGAGGCCGAACAGGAGGGAATACCCATCTACTTCGAGGCGTTGCTACCGCTCAGCGATCCAGCAGCAGCGCACCTCGCCGCCAGGTGCGAGATGACGGCGGCCGAGGAGCTGGTGGCAGGCGGGATGCGGCTGTACCGGCGCGAGGAATTGTAATGACCTCATAACCTAAAACAAAAATCGGGGGCTGGCTTTGGAGCCAGCCCCCGATCCCTTAAGTTTGAAAAATCAGGACGCGTTGCTCACAAACTCGTTGGTATAGGTCTGGCTGAGATTGATCTGGCTGCCCGCCGGGATCAGTTTGCTGGCATTCTCAACGCTGAGCACCGACTCAGGCGCGCCAGTGGGCATCATCCCATCCGGACTGAAGATGGCCATCTGGTTTTGCAAGGCCGTCACGTAGAGGGCTTTATTGCCGGCGTAGTAGTCGGCCGGCATCATCGCCGCCACCTGCTCGGCTGTATGCGTATGAATCCACTTCAGGGTCTTGACGTACGCGTTCACCAGTTTCTGGACAACACCTTTGTGGCTGTCGACATACGCGTTGTTCATGAACAGGCAGATGAACGGGTACGGTCCGCCAAGCGCCGCCTGCGTGGACTGCGGCGAGCGCAAGTCGACCAGGACTTTGCCGACGCCGCTCGATAAGACACGCGAGATCGTCGGCTCGGTCGTCATACCGGCATCGATCTTCCCCTGTTGCAGCGCGGCGATAAAGGTATCACCGGCGCCCACCGGCACGAAATGCACCTGGTCGGGCGTGATCCCGGCATTGTGCAGTAGCGCGGTGGTCAGGGTTTGCGTTCCGGAGCCAAGTTCAGTGACGCCCAGATTCTTGCCTTTGAGGTCTTTGACCGAGTGGATCTGGCTGGCCATTTTGGCGGAAACGACTTCGGCCTCACCGGGCGCAACGTTCAACAACACCACGGACTCCATCTGCTTGCCCTTGGGCTGCAACTCGATGGTGTGGTTGTACGAGCCTGAGCCTGCATCCACCTGGCCCGCCAGCACCTCATTCTCCGACGATTGCCCCGAGGCCTCGTCGATCAGCGTCACCTCCAGTCCCTCTTGCTTGAAGAATCCAAGCTGCTGGGTGAGCATGTTGGGCAAATAGATCTGCTTGCTCAGTCCACCTACCATGATCTTGAGCTGCGTGAGGGTGGTTGTGGTACCATTGGCGGTGGTGGTGGTGGTCGTGGGACCGGTAGTACCCCCACACGCACTCAGCAGAACAACGAGGATGAGACCAGCCATCAGGCCGAACCGTCGGCTCTGGCGATTCCATGAATTCATAGATTGTTTCCTCTCTGTTTTCGCTGGTCACTTCCATGACCAGAGGAGATGTTGCCGCCAGGAGATCCCATTGATCGGGCGGTACACTTGCCTTTTTTGCCATGTCCTCCTTTCCCTTGCAGCGCTGCTCTAAATGGTGATGTCGCTGACGGTATTGGGTTTCCACCTGAGCAGGCGGTGTTCCAGGGCGGTGATCAGGTACTCCGATAGCAAGGCCACGATGGCCAGAATCACCATTGCGGCGAAGACGCCATTGGGGTTGAAGTTGGAGCCGGCGTTCTGGATCAGCAGGCCGATGCCCTGGGTCGCGCCGATAAATTCGCCGACCACGGCGCCGACCAGCGCGAAGCTGAAGCTGGTGTGCAGGCTGGCGAAGATCCAGGTCAGGGCCGACGGAATGATCACCGATGTGGTGATACGCCGTTGGCTGGCTCCCAGGATACGCGCGTTGGCGAGCAGGTTACGGTCAACCTCGCGCACCCCCTGAAAGGCGTTAAAAAAGACGATGAAGAAGACCAGCACGACCGCCAGTGCTACCTTGGACTGTATTCCCAGGCCAAGACCGATGGCGAAAAGCGGCGCCAGCGTCACACGCGGGATCGAATTGGCCACCTTGACGTAGGGGCCGAGCACATCGGCCAGGAAGCGATTGCTGCCAAGCAGCACGCCGAAGATGACTCCGAGGACGGCGCCGATGATGAAGCCGAGAATGGCCTCCTCTAAGGTGACGGCGACCTGCAACCATAGGGGGCCTTGCGCTGTTCCATTCATGACCCAGGTGACGATCTGTGCCAGGACACCGGAAGGCCGGCCCCAGAAGAAGGCGTCGACGAGGCCCACGCGGGTGGAGAGTTCCCAGCCGCCGATGATCACGACCAGCAGCAGGATGCGCAGTGTGTTGACCACGATGCGGCGCCGGCGGCGGGCCGCGCTGTTCGACGGCACTCCCTGGCTCTCAGGGGTGACCGCGGTCTCTTTAAACTCGGATTTTGTTACGCTCATAGCTAATGATCACCTCATTGCGCAGATCTTCCCAGATTTCGTGATACAGTTGGACGAAACGCGGCTCGAAGCGGATCTCTGCCACGTGGCGAGGGCGCGGCAGGTCGATAGTATAGATTCCCTTGACGGTGGCCGGCCCAGCCGTGAGTACGCAGACGCGGTCGGCCAGGGAGATGGCCTCTTCGAGATCATGGGTCACGAAGACCACGGAAGCCGAGATGGAGGCCCACATTTGCAGCAGCTCGTCTTCCATCATGGTGCGTGTCTGCACGTCGAGCGCGCTGAACGGCTCATCCATCAGCAGGATCTGCGGTTCGTTGATAAAGGTCTGGGCTAACGCCACGCGCTTGCGCATGCCCCCGGAGAGTTGGTGCGGGTAGTGATCCTCGAAACCAGACAGCCCCACACGCGTGATCCAATCGCGAGCGCGTTCCAGGGCCTCGGCTTTGCGCTGGCCGCGGAACAACGGGCCTGTGGCGACATTGTTGAGCACACTCTTCCAGGGGAAGACCGCATCCGCCTGAAAGACATAGCCAATGCGTGGGTCAATGCCCTGCACGTGTTTGCCCATCACCTGTACTTCGCCTTCACTCGGCTGCTCCAGGCCGGAGATGAGACTCAGGGTCGTGGATTTGCCACAGCCCGTTGGCCCAACCAGGGCGACGAACTCACCGGGGGCGACCGCTATGTTGACATCGCGGATCGCGGTATACGCCTTGCCGTTTGGCGTCAGAAAGCGCTTGGTGACGGCGCGCAATTCAATGGCGTAGGGGCTTGAGTCCTCTGCATCGGGTACACCGGTAGCTCCATCTTTCATAGGGAGAGGATTGTTCACAGCACTCCTTTCATGGATGGTTTTCTGCCACCACTCTTTATGGGACAGAGCAATACTTTGTTCGCAGGCAGGGTCTGAAACACAGGTGCGTCATCGTCTCAGGATGGGTGAACCATGCTACAAGTTTCTAGTCGAAGTATAGGTGATTGGGCATAAACGGCTCATAAATGTGCCTCCACTGCGGTATAAATAAAACGTAAACATCATAGAATCATGTGGGAACGCACAGCGTGATTAAGTAGCCAGAGTGGTATAATAGACCGATATCCACACCCTGGCCTGGTCCGCGCCAGGGATTATGTCTTGTAGCTCGGCTTTTGAGGGTCTGGTCCAGCGTAGATGGATCACCCGACAGAGTGCGTCCAGGAGGACTGGCCATGCTGCATCTTATACGTCGCTCTCTGCTGATCCAACTCCTGAGCGTCTATCTGCTCTTTGTGGCCATTGTGCTGCTCGGAGGCGTCGGCGTCAACGCTGTGGCCGAGCAGCAGTTGCGTATTGATGCCCAGACGTCTGACAAGGCGCTGGCCCAGGATATCGCGGTCGAGACCAATCTCCGCGTGAGCGATGCCGAGAACTCGATCTTTGAACTGAGCAAGCTTGCGGGCCAGGCTGCAACCCCTGCCGCGATGGTGAGCATCCTCCAGACCTTCAAGGCCGCGCGCAGCGATGTGGACCAGGTCTACTGGCTCGATTCGGTAGGCATCGTGCGCGTCTCCTGTGCGCTGCAAGGGTGTGTGGACGGATTAGAGACGCCATTGGCACAATTCTCGCCGCCCGACGTTGTCCAGCGTGCCCTCACGACCACCGGCCCGGTCCTGGAGGTGGGCATCGCGGCTGAAACGACATACAACGCTGGCGTGATCATCGCCTACCCTGCGCGCGTTGGCACACGATTGGTGGGCATCGTCGCGGCCAGTTTCTCGCTCGCCGCGCTCAGCGACCCTCTGAGGAATGTCGTCGCGGACCAGCAGAGCCAGGGCCGGCATCTTCTGATCAACATTATCGATAACCGCGGCGAGGTTATCGCTACTCCTGATCATACGCAGATCCTGTTGACGATTCTAAACGAGCTGCCGGGTGCCGACCAGGCGCTCCAGGGCCATGTAGCCTCGCGTCAGGGGCCGGGCCCCGGTGGCCAGGAGTGGCTTTTCAGCGCTGTACCCGTCCTGCACGTGGGCTGGGCTGTCGTCGTGCAGAGGCCTGTGGACGAGGCGCTGGCTGTCGTCACGCAGTTACATCGCTGGTTACTGACGGCGGCCCTGCTCTTCGCCATCGGCGGCCTGCTCTTCTGGCTGATGCTGCTGGTCCGCGTCATCCGCCCCCTGCATACGCTCGCCATCCAGCATCAGGTGCTACCCACCTCTGAGCAATCAATCCCGGTCCATGCGACCGTGCTTGCCGCGCGTGATGACGAGGTAGGCAACCTGGCACGTTCGCTTGTCCGCCTGGAGCGCGACGGAGTGGCCAAACTCGGCGAACTGCGCACGCTGCTCGAAACGTCGAATGCTGTGGTCAGCCTGCTTGAGCCACGGGCCGTGGTCCGCAAGATTATTCGCGAGGTGCGACGGCTGGTAGATGTACAGGCCGCGGCGGTGCTGTTGCCAGACGAACAGGGTGCGCTGCGTGTGCTGGTAAGCGATGGCCACAGTCAACGCTATGACCAGGATCTCTCGCTGTCTTCTGCGCACGAGAGTTCGTCAGCGGTGCTGGCGCTTCGCACCGGCAAGCCCGTGCAGAAGCTGCTCGGCCCCCAGCAAGCATCGCTCTCCTACGATGAAGGCTTCCGTTCAGTGCTGGCGATCCCCATCATCAGTCGCCATGCAGGAGGGGTGGTACTACTGGTGCATCGGACCGAGCCGCATCCCTTCAACCAGAACGAGATCGATCTGCTGCTGACGTTCGCGAACTACGCCACCCTGGCCTGGGAACACGCGGTGCTCTACGAGCGCAGCGATGAGCGGCTCCGCGAGGTGGCCCAGGAAAACGCGCGGCTCTACCAGCAGGCCTCGGAAGAGAAGCAGCGGCTGGAGGCGATCATGGGCAGTATGAGCGATGGACTGGTGCTTACCGGCATCGACGGGACGGTGCTCTATGCCAACCTGGGGGCAAGCATGATCGTGGATCTCCCCGGCTCGGCGCTGGTTCTGCGCCCCATCAGAGCGCTCTACAATGCGCTGTGCGGGGTAGCAGAGGACGCTGTGAAATGCGAGCGGGTTCTGCGACAGGCTGAGACCGCCGAAGTTATGGAGTCGGTTGTCGAGATCAGGCGCTCTGGCCGGCGCCGCGCCATCCATGTGCGTGTGTTCGATGTGGGCGACGAGTCGGGGCGGGCCATTGGGCGTGGCCTGCTGCTGCGCGATGTAACACGCGAGCGCGAACTTGACGAGTTCAAGACGACGTTGCTGGCCGCGGTCGGCCACGAACTGCGCACGCCATTGGCGGCAATCAAAGGCCACGCCTCGACGCTGCTCCAGGAAGACATAACCTGGTCGCCGGTGGATCAGCGCCATTTCTTGCAGACGATCAGCGCGGAAGCCGACCGGCTGGCGCAGCTTGTGAGCAATCTGCTCGATCTCTCGCGCCAGGAAGCCGGGCTGCTCCTCCTCAATCGCGAGCCTACCAGAGTGCAGGATCTGGTGGCGAAAATCAGCGAGCGGCTGAGCCACGAGTCGGTCATGATCTCTCAGCACATCCCTGACACCCTGCCCCTGGTTGACGTGGATCGGGCGCGCATGGAGGTGGTGCTCCATAACCTGGTGGCGAACGCATTGCTGTATGGTGAGGGTCAGGTCCGTATTAGCGCTGAGAGGCGAGATGCTGGCATTGTCGTCTCAGTGGCAGATAATGGACCTGGCATCATGCCCGACGAACTGCCCCATGTGTTTGAACGTTTCTACCGGGCGCGCCATGGACAGCAGCAGCATTCTGGCGGCACCGGCCTCGGTCTCACCATCTGTAAGGCTTTCATTGAGGCCCACGGAAGCGTCATCTGGGCAGAGAGCAGCGCGCGGGGCACCACTATCTCGTTCTCGCTGCCACTCGTTTCTCTTACAGGGACAACGGTCCCTGTAGATGCGCTGGCAACGTAGTGCTGAACAGAGCAAGGGAGGGAGATATGACCACAAAAGCCAGGCGCATTCTGCTCGCCGAAGACGAGGTGGCGCTGCGCGACTTCGTGAGCCGGAACCTGCGCGCACGGGGCTTCGAGGTGCTGGAGGCCAGTAATGGATTGGAGGCCGTGGCTCTGTGGGAGCGGGAAGACCCCCACTTGCTGATCCTGGATATCATGATGCCGCGCATGGATGGCCTGGAAGTCTGCCGGCGCGTGCGCGAACACTCTGCCGTGCCTATCATCGTGTTGACCGCGCTGGATGCTGAAAGCGATAAGGTCACCGCGCTCGATCTGGGCGCTGACGATTACCTCACCAAGCCATTTGGAGTGGAAGAGCTGCTGGCCCGCATACGCGCCGTCTTGCGCCGTACCCAATCGGAGGTGATATCCGCCACGGGCGGCATACAGCGCTTTGGCGACCTCGAGATCGACCTGGCGGGGCATACTGTGCAACTGCGCGGGGCGAAGGTGCGGCTATCGCCTACCGAGTTCTCCCTGCTGGAGCAACTGGTCACCAACGCCGGCAAGGTGCTCACTCACCGTATGCTGCTCCAGCGTATCTGGGGGGCCGCATACGGTGGCGAGGCCGAATACCTGCGCGTGTATATCAATCGCTTGCGCCAGAAGCTGGAGCCCGATCCGGCCAATCCGCGCTACATCCTCACGGAGCCGGGGGTGGGCTATCGCTTTGTGGCGCCGGAAAGTGAGCGAGCACACAGGCGTCCAGAGTAGCAATGCTATATCGCCTCCGCCAAGCCTGGCATCAGCGCTGCGTGCTGGTTACCTCAAGCGCCGTCGAAACATCCTGGTGCCAATAAAGTTAGCTCGCTCATTAAGGTGGGGAAATGGTGTGTCTGGTACCTCGACGCCAAGAAAGCGGCACAACGGCTCCCAGCCTTCCTTCACATTATAGACCAGCAACTTAGCGGGTGGGACGCGCTTTTTGACCTCCTCGTTATGCTGGTTGAAAACCGCGATAGCATAGTCTTTGTCCTCGAAGCGGCCGTTAAATGTGCCATTCCAGATGAGAATACTGGTCAGGCGACCAACACGTGCCCTGCCACCGGTGAGGGTTGCTGTGAGGAAGAAGAGTAGAGGTGAAAAGAGGATGCGTGCTATGATATTGCGACGTATCTGATAAATGGTGCTAGTGACGCTTGCGTACCAGCTCTCTGGATCGCGTGTGGTCAAGAGCACTTTGGCATCGGGATAGGTCTGCATAAGCTCTTCGTAGAAGCTACATGCCGGCCAATCGACGGTCGCATGATAGCCATCAAAGAGCGCATGCCAGTCGGTAGCCTCCCCCCGCGCCGCGGCTTCCCAACTGGCGAAGGCTGCGGGCCTTTTGAATACCTCGACCATGTGGTAGCAGGGACCGAAGCCTAGCTCTTCAAGGGCCGCCTTCAGCGATAAGGTTCCCGTTCGCCCGAAACCGGCGCCAATGACTTGCAATCCTCCTGTTGTGCTTGCTTCTCCTGATTGGGCTGCCATAGACGTTTCCTGTCCCTTCTTGTTTCCTGTCTCTCTATAACAATATACAATAACAGGCTGTAAGGCTGCCTGGTGTTATGAGAGAAGTTCGATCGAATTGCTATAGTTGACCCAGGATTAGCGGGTCCCTTGCGTTTCCGTCCCCTCTGATGACGCATATGCCTGGTCAGTTTTGGCGGCCATGATGAAATCATTGCGATGCAGGCCGCCAATCGTATGTGTCCACCAGGTGACCGTCACTTTTCCCCACTCGGTCAGCAGCGCGGGATGATGGCCCTCTTGCTCTGCCAGCGTCCCTACGGCGTTCGTAAAGGCCAGGGCGTGGACGAAACTATCAAAGCGAAACACTTTCTCTAAACGCCTGATCCCGTCAACCTCAAGACTGTTCCATGCTGGCACCTGCGGCATTAACTGCGTTATCTCTGCGTCAGAAAGGGCTGGCTCCCCTGCCCGGCAAGCAACACATTTCATGGCAATAAGTTGATCCATGGCTTTCGCTCCTTGAGTTCTGCACCCAGAACACTTTTGCATTGATAACCTATTATACATTCTTCTCATGCCTGCGAATGAGAGGAGACGCCCGGTTTAACCCAGATGAGATGCAGATAGCTATGTCACTCGCCTTCACAAAAACACAGCCCTATGGTATCCTGATGATGCATTGCTCTCAGAAATACATCTATGCCGGGAAAGCGAGGCGCGAGCGTATGGGCTACTGGATCTATCTGCAAGAGGCGCAGGTGCTGATTCCGCGTGAACGACAGCGACTGGCGCTCGCCACACTGAAGCGACTGGTCGGTGATTTTACCTGGGTGACCAATGAGCGCTACTGTAACGCTGAGACGTTTGCGGAGACACTTCAGGGCCTGCGCTGGCGACCGGTACAGGATCGCGAGGGGAACGTCTACACGCTTGAATTCAACGGGCAGAAAATTGGCAACGACCGCGCCCCTTTCGAGGCGCTGGCACCATGTGTCGAGAAGGGCGGGTTTGTGAGCATCGAAGGCGAGGATGAGGCCCGTTGGACCTGGAGCTTCGATGGCCTGCATGTGCGACTCGTAGACTCTGATAAGGACATCTATGAGTCTTCCTACTATCTCGCCAGCCCTGCCGGCGTTCCATCCCGGCGCCCTCGGCCTTTCCCGCTAGATAGCACGATCTATGAGCAGGTGACACAACTGGCCGCGCGCTTGCTCAGCCGCGATACAGGCATACGCGAGGATGGCTGGCGCGAAAGCTGGCACCGGCGCTTCTCTCGCCGCTGGCAGGCGGTGCTGCGCCAGGCCATCATCACCCTGCTGCGCGATCATGGCACACGCGGACTGCAAGCGGTCACCTGGTGGCTGGAGCAGCTCAGCGAACACCTGGCGACTCTTGACCGTGATCCGGGCGATGTGGGACTGGCCCTGGCGCTCGACACGCTCAGCCAGGTATTTCGTGACCATCTACCCGGCTCCGACCAACTCCAGACATATGCCCTGACCAGCGCCCGGCTATGGGCGGAGCGCCTGTCTGTCGCTCTCTCCGCAGGCAGCCTGGCGCGTATGGCGCACCTGCACCTGCTAGCAGAGCCGCTGCTGGGCTTCCCTACTGCCAGCATGCAGCCAACGGTTCAGGTGTTGCTTGCAGTCCTGCACGATCCCTGGTATGAGGCCCGGCACAACGCGGCTCACGCGTTGGGTCGCCTCGGTGAACATGTCCCTCTAGAAGCACTCTCTACGTTGTTGCAGGCGGAGCAGTGGGAGCAGCGCGAGGTAGCTTTGCAGGTCCTGACATGGCAGAGCCAGCGTGTCCCTCTGGCCTGGTTGCGCAGTGCCCTGGAAGACGCGCAGGATGCGGTACGCGCCGCCGCAGTAACGGCGCTGGCCACGCGCGCAGAGCCTGGTATCACGGGGCTACTGGAGGCGGCGCTTGACGATACCAGCGATACTGTGCAGCAGGCCGCCTGCCTGGCCCTGGGGATGCGGGGAGGAAGCGCCTCTCTAGAACGGCTCACGGCTATTGTGAAGGATGCTGGCTGGCACGAGAACGAGCGCGGCTGCGCCGCCATCGACGCGCTGGGTATGCTGGGCAAATATGCGCCGGTTGAACTGCTGATTGAGGAGGCTCAGAGTTTCAGAAGCGCCATTATCGTCGCGGCCCTGCAAGCTTTGGACAGGCTGGGAACGCAGGTAGCGCCGCAGCAGATTGTCGCGGCCTTGAGATCTGACAGCGATGGGTCATTGCTCAAGCAGAATCGCTCCCCCCACACACGCGCCCTGGCGCGTCGCCTGCTGGGGAAACATATGTCGCTTCCCGAACTCATGGAGCAATGTGATACCTGGCAGCACCCCATGCAGGCTATCGCGATCCTGATCCTGGGCACTCTGGGACCTGCTGACCTCGTAGAACCGTTGCGACGCCTCCTCAAGGGCGATTACGTCCACTACCAGCAATGGGGCGCGCTTTTTGCGTTGGAGGCCGTGGGCCGGGGCGCGACTCCGACGGACCTGGTGCCGCTGCTCAACCAGGACAGCCAGGCGCCTTTTGCCTGGCTGAACGACGACGAGAATGGTTTTGCCAGGCTCATTAGTGAGCACGTCTTCTGGGCGCTCGACGCGTGGCGCGCCATTCTGCCTGTCGAGGACCTGGTAGCGCTGGCACGCAATCCGCAGCAGGGGCAGGGGCAGGGCTCAGCGCTGCGCCTGTTGGCTCTGTTGGATGAGCAGGCTCCCATCGACGTGCTCCTGGAGGCGCTCTCTTCAGATGGGCCTGGACTGCGCAGGCTGGCAGCGGAGCAGGTGCGCAAACTCTGGGCCTCTGTGCCGCTCGCGGAGATGGTTGTCCGGCTGGAGAGTCCCGATGAACAGATTCGCGACATGGCTATCGAGGTTCTCGCAAAGAAGCAATATCAACCGCTTATCCCCGATCTCTTGCCGTTGCTGAAGGATGAGCGCGCCCGTTATAAGGCGCGCGAGGCCCTTATGGCTATGGCAGAGTTTGTACCTGTCGATGAATTGCTGCTCATCTTTGCGGAAGGTGACCGTTTCGTCAAAGGCATGGTACTCAATATCATCGGGCGTATGGGTCCACGCGTGCCGCTGCCTGTCCTGCTCACGCTGGTTGAGGAACTGACGACAGAGAGATCCCTGCATGCAGGGGATACAGAACCGGGGCAAGATGGAGAGGATAACGACGCGAATAACTTTCTCTACCATGATCTCCTGCTAGCCCTGGGCCATCTTGGCGAACGAGCGCCGCTGGCACCACTGATGGCGGCGCTCCACGATCCTCATCAGTATGTACAGAGCGGGGCGCTCGAAGCACTCAGGATACGCGGCGGCACTTTTCCCATCGACGAAGTGCTCCCGCTGCTGCATGCTCCCAACGAATACGCCCGTCGTGACGCGGCGAAGGTGCTGGAAGCAAGCAACGATCCTGCCGCCATTGAGCCGCTTTTCGAGCTGCTTGCCGATCACGTTTTGGAGGTGCGCGAGGCAGCCATTAAAGCGCTTCAACACATGAGGCAGCATATTTCCCAGGAGCGCATCCTTAGCTCCCTGGAGTCACGCTCTTCGAGTGTGCGCGCGGCGGCGCTGGAACTGCTCGAACACAGGGGCCAGGATCTGCCGATTGAGCCGGTGACGCATGCGTTGAGCGACCCCTCAATCTATGTCCGTAGAGCAGCGGCGCGCACGCTGGCAGTAGCCAGTGAGCAGGCGCCGCTAGAGCCGCTCCTCCAGGCCCTGCGCGATCCTTCAGAGCAGGTACGCGCGGTTGCTGTGACGACGCTAGCGAAAATGGGAGAGCGTTTGCCTCCACATCCGCTGCTCGCAATGCTAGGCGACACCAGCGACTATGCGCGCCGCAGCGCATTGCAGGCCTTCTTCCTCTGGCGCCCTGAAACATTGCATGCCGTGGCGGGTGAGGCGCGCGCTATGATGCAGGGACAGGGGCCGGGGCCGCTGCTGGGATCGCTGGAACGCAGCCTGAAGGCGCGTGTGCTTGGCGATATCGGTCAGGCGACCCCAGATACGGTCGCCTATCTTACAGGCTCACTCGGCTGGCATTACTGGCAGACGCGGATGGAGGCGGCAAAGGCGCTGGGCAGGCTGGAAGGCGCCATTCCGCGCCGCACGCTGGACCTGTTGCTAGATCTGCGAGACGACCACGAGTCGGAGGCGGTACGCGAAGCTGCCCAGGAGGCGCTGGACCTGATCCTGGCCAGGGAAGAGGATTGTAGCGAGGAAACAGGAGAGCAGAGCACAGAAGGGGAAAGCCAGCGCTGAGGAATAGGCTGTCTATTGAAGGAAGGACATGACATAATGAACAGACGAAAAGAGATCACCAACGAATACAAGGACCGCAAACTTTCTGGTGGCGTCTACACGATCACTAATACGCAGAGTGGGAAGTACTTCATAGGCCATGCCGCGAACCTGGAGAGCGTGCGTAACCACTTCCAGTTCTCCATCACAACAGGCTCCGCTATCCACCCCAAACTGCAAAAGGACTGGCAGGCGTTGGGAGGTCAGGCATTTACACTCGAGATACACGAGGAACTCGAACAACAACCGGGCCAGAGCCGGGCAGAATTTATGGATGACCTGAAAACGCTTGAGCAACTGTGGCGTGCGAACCTTGATGCGTCAAAAGAGTACTGATTTGTACCTCTCAATCCGAAAAGAGTTCGGTGATGCGACGACTCATTGTGACGGTGAAAGGCGAGCCAGGTCATAGAGTCGGCGAACATAACCACCGTATCCTCCAATAAGAATGGATTCTTTGTTGTCTATAGGGTCTACATAGGAGGATGCAAGTGGGAGAAGCACAGCCAGTACGCCATAGCCTCCGCAATCGGCAACTCCTCCATCGCCGCCACGCATGATCTCAGGTTCGGCACAAAATTCACCGCGGGAGGAGCCCGTCGCGATAGAGAGGCCAAAAGCATTGAGCGATGGGTACTCATGCTCATCCATTTCGTCATATGGCTTATTCGTTTCGTCAAATGGAGCATTGCCCCAGTAAAATAGCGTGCGCGTACCGGCCGCGCACGCATATTCCCATTCGTTAGACGTCGGCAGGCGAAAGCCTGATGGACCGATAAGCCTTTTCGCTAAATGATGAGGAAAATCTGGCGGCCAGCACTTACCTCTGATCTTTCTTTTGCTGTGCTGGAAGTGTTGATATTTATATTTGCCCACCACCTTCGCGACCAATTGCTGTGGGTGCCGTGCAGCCACTTCCAATAAGAATGGTGTAATCGTCACGGTTCTGAGTGGTGAAAGAACGGTATCCATGTGCTCATAAAGGCGGTCATACCGCGGTGGGAGGGTATCGCTTACCCGCTCTCCGTCGAAGGTGACCGGGGACACCTCCTTGTAAAAATGAGAGTTCTGCCATTCATACATGTGTTCTGCGCTGGGCCTCGGTTTGTGTGCGCGGTCGTAGCCCAGTGTGGCTGTGCTGCCTGGAATCAGCACAAAGTAGCACGGTTCTCGCTCTGCTGGGGCTTGCCATGTGAAGAGCGCGATCTGGTGGCGTTGTGTGCCGGCAGCGTAGGTTTCTATACGCACGAAATGAAACGCAGGCGGCAAACGCCGCGCAACCACCTGAGCAATCGCAGCACACTCGGATGGCGAGAGTTGGTCCCATACCTGGAGATCGTAGAGAGGTGCTGGTAACATTGGCTTGTTCTGTGCATATGCTTCCATACGCATACCTCCTTGCGCAAATACGTCAGTAAGTCAGGAAGGCTCTCACCGTTGTTCTTTGTCATTGTAGAAAGATGCCTGCCCAGTGTACCATTCCTTCTGCATAAGAGATTTGTGGATACGCGATGACAGAAATGTATGCACACGTTACGCCACCCAGTGATGCGTAATAAACAGAATGATATTGAGTACAAACAGTGGCAGCGAGAGTGCCAGGAACCAGAGATCGAAGCGAGGGCGTTTGCCCCAGAGAGCAAAGACGACGAAGATCGGGAACAGCATGAGCATATAGCGGGGCTGGGAGGCCAGCGGCTCTGCCATCTGGGGGAAGCTGAGCGAGAAGAGCGCCACGGCTAGCGCAAAAAGAGCATAGTGCAGCGGTACCAGTCTCCATCCGAGCACCAGCACAGTGAGGGGGATGAGCGTGAAGCCGATATCGAGCAGATTCTGAACAAAGGCCTGCGAGAAGAGCGATTGGGTGAAGAGTGTGCCGATAGCAGGCCCAAAGGCCAGTCCTGGCAGCGTCAGGTGCCGGTGCCAGGAAGCCGTGGCCTCCACGTGGCTGACCAGAAAGAAATCACCTTTCGTATAGCCGAGGTAAGCCATATAGGCGATAAGGCCGGCAGGGATCAGGGCCAGAGAGGCCAGGGCGCTCACTCTCTGAAGCCAGGTGTGCTTCCCTCGTTCGCGTGGTAGCCAGAAGCGCTGGATATAGATCACCAGCAATGGCAGCAGCAGGACGATACCCGTCGAGCGCGTCAGCGCGGCCAGGAAGCCGAGCAGCCCTGCCAGCCACCAATCCACGGCTTTGCCACGCCGCAGGAGCAGGAAGATCGCCAGGCAGAGCAGCAGGAAAAGCGATTCGGTGTAGCCTGCGAAAAAGAACATGGCGTAGGGATAGAAGGCCAGGCAGACCAGCGCCCGGTGTGCGATAGCAGGCTCAAATTCCTGGCAGAGCAGCGCGTAGAGCAGGACCAGCAGCAGATAAAAGCAGATATTGCTAATCAGGAGGCTCGCTGCATAGTAGGAATATGGGAAGATGCCACCCAGCAGCAGACCTCCCGCGTGTACTAACATAGGAAAGAGCGGGAAGAAAGCCACATCCGGCGTAGAGCTATAGCCCTGATACGCGATACGGATATAGGCAACGGCATCATAGTGGTACCAGGCCAGCAGGCAGGGGCCAGGCTGGTGAGAGCAGTTCAAAGCCATGCCTACCAGGCTCTGACCAGGACTGAAGAAAGGCAACATCACGACGCTGATATAGCTCACGAGCAGGATCACGAGGCGGCTCAGCCCGAAGATCCAGGCCGCCTCCTTCCATGCCGGTCTTAATCCCTGCATACTTTATTACCCTGGCGGGTAGTCTCAAGGGACACCCTTACTGCTCTGTCAAGTTTCATTGTACGGGTATCAGGGCGCTCGCTGTGTCGCGTAGGGATTCGGCTTGCCGCATCCGTGTAGCTACACAGGCACCTCAAGGGATGCC
>JBDTHH010000009.1:0-5244 GCA_039937055.1 Ktedonobacteraceae bacterium
GCTGGAGGCGACCGGTCGCCTCCAGCCCACCGCCTCTGGCTGCTCAACACCCCCTGTTGGCCAGGCTGTTTACTCTTCCTCTTGCAGGTTGAAGCGGCGGCGGAAACGCTCCACACGACCGGCGGTATCGAGGATACGCTGCTGACCCGTGAAGAATGGGTGACACTTTGAGCATACATCGACCTTCAATACAGGCTTGACGCTCAAAGTCTTAAAACTATTGCCACAGGCGCAACTGACCGTGGACTCAGCATACTCTGGATGAATTCCCTTTTTCATTATTAAGCACTCCCAAGTAATATCAACCATAGTTGACGTGGATATCTGACTGCGAGCATGATTGTACACTGAGGATATCGCTGCGTCAAGGCACCCCATCCCCCCAGCAACCAGCTTTGTCTGTTTTTACTATTCTATCATAGATAACAATAGCTCGTCTGCATTTATGCCCAAAGTCCGGGGCGCATCGTTGCGCGTAGGGACGATGTGATACACTGATGCCAGAGCTTTCTTATCTAGTATAAAGGTATACAACGCGAGATGATAGAACGTTATTCCCTACCAGAGATGGCCGCTATCTGGTCAGCAAGCCATAAAACCGACGCGTGGCTCCGGGTCGAGCTCCTGGTCTGCGAGGGCTGGTCGCGCGAGGGCGCAATCCCCCCGGAAGCCCTGGAGAAGATACGCCATGCCAGCTACAACTTGCAGCGCATGCAGGAGATCGAGCGCGAGACCCATCACGATGTGATCTCCTTCCTGCGCTCTATTCAGGAGCAACTGGGCCCGGAAGGACGCTTTATCCACCTGGGGCTGACCTCTTCCGATGTGCTCGACACAGGGCTGGCGGCGCAATTGAAGGAGGCGGGCATCCTGCTGCTCCAATCCCTGAAGCGACTGATCCACACCGTAGAGCAGGAGGCGGTGCGCTATAAATACACGCTCATGGCCGGGCGCACGCATGGCATCCATGCCGAGCCAACGACCTTCGGCCTGAAGCTGGCACTGTGGGTAGATGAGCTACGGCGCGGGCAGCACCGCCTGGCGGCGGCTCTCGCGCAGGTGGCGGTCGGCAAGATCTCCGGCGCCGTCGGCACGCATGCAACCGTCACGCCGCGCATTGAGGAGTTCGTGTGCGAGCAGATGGGCCTGGGGGTCGCGCCCATCTCCAGCCAGATCGTCCAGCGCGACCGCCACGCGCACTTCTTAACGACGCTGGCCCTGCTCGGCAGCTCGCTGGAAAAGATGGCACAGGAGATTCGCCACTTGCAGCGCACAGAGTTAAGCGAGGTATTTGAACCCTTTGGCACCGGCCAACAAGGCTCATCCGCTATGCCACATAAGCGCAACCCCGAACTCTGCGAGCGCATCTGCGGCCTGGCGCGTGTGCTGCGCGGCTTCGCGCTCACGGCGATGGAAAACGTGGCCCTCTGGCACGAACGCGATATCAGCCACTCGTCGGCGGAGCGCATCATAATCCCCGATGCCTGTGTTCTGCTGCACTATATGCTGCATATCTTCAATAATGTAATGAGCGGCTTGCAGGTGGATACCGAACGCATGCTGACGAACCTGAACATGGCCGGCGGCCTGGTCTTCTCACAGCGCGTCCTGCTGGCCCTGGTCGAAAAAGGCGTGGGCCGGCAGGAAGCCTACAAAATGGTGCAGCGCAACGCCCAGAAGGTGTGGACCATGGCAAGCAAGGGGCCTATCCAGGGACCGGCTTTCCTCGACGTTCTCAGCCGCGATCAGGAGGTCAGGCACTATCTCTCGCGCGCCGAGCTGGCGGAGCTGACCAACACTGATTACTATGTAAGATATATTGATACGGCCTTCGCCCGCCTGGGCCTGGGAGAGTCCGTCGACTCGTAGCCACACCTTTTGCCAGGACTTTAGGCAGGTGTCATTACTCATCTCTGGCGCTTCTCTCGTCTCTGTAATCAGGAATATGCAAAAAAGAGGAGCGTACTGCCCCAAGGAGGTCCCAATGGACACGTTCTCTGAACAGGCGAGGCGTGTGGAAAGTGACAATACCCTGGCCGGCGGCGGAGAAATGGGCAGGCTGATGCGGCTCAAAGATTGGGCTAGCTCGCCTCTTGGCCCGGCTGATCAATGGCCACAGAGCCTACGCACCGCGGTCAGTATTTGCCTGGCTTCCCGTTTCCCCATCATCGTTTTCTGGGGGCAGGAGCTACGCCAATTCTACAATGATGCCTATCGTCCCATTCTGGGCAAGACCAAGCACCCTCAGGCCCTGGGTCAGCGCGCCGAGGACTGCTGGCCTGAAATCTGGAATGAAATCGGCCCTATGCTGCATAGCGTGCTCGCGCGCGGCGATGCCACCTGGTCGGAGAATCTCTTGCTGCCCCTGGACCGCAATGGCTACGTGGAGGAATGCTACTTCACCTTCTCCTACAGTCCCATCCGCGATGAAACTGGCGAGGTTGGCGGCGTGTTCTGTGCCGTGACCGAGACGACGGGAGAGGTGCTAGGAGCCCGTCGCCTGCGCACCCTGCGCGCTCTGGCGGCTAACACGGCGGAGGCACATAGCGCCGCGGAGGTCTGCCACATTGGCGCGGAGACGCTCGCCGGCAACCCTGCCGATCTCCCCTTCTCGCTGCTCTACCTCCTCAATGGCGCAGGGACGCAGGCGCGCCTGGCTGGCAGCGCGGGTGTGCCTCAGGAGACATTTGCCAGCCCTCCTGTCATTTACCTGGATGACCCATCTGCCCCCTGGCCTTTCGCGAAGGTAATGGAGCATAATCATGGTGAGTCCCTCAACGATCTGCTGTTGCGCTTCAGCTCCCTTGACCCCTTCCAGGAAGGTGAGCATCCCTCGCTCCATTCAGCGCTTGTGCTACCCATCATCCGTACCGGGGAGGATCAGCCCTACGGCTTTCTGGTGGCCGGTATCAGTCCTCGCCGCCGCCTCGATGACGATTATCGCGGCTTTCTAACCCTCGTGGCCGGCCAGGTAGCGACGGCGGTGGCCAGCGCGCGCGCCCTTCAGGATGCCCAGGAACGCGCAGAGGCCCTCGCCGAACTGGACCGCGCCAAGACGGCCTTCTTCAGCAATGTCAGCCACGAGTTTCGCACGCCGCTCACCCTCTTGCTTGGCCCGCTGGAGACGGTGCTCGCTGATACTCAGCACGATCTCGCACCAGCACACCGCGAGCAGCTAGAGATGGCACGCCGCAATGCCCTGCGCCAACTGAAGCTGGTCAATACCTTGCTGGACTTTTCGCGTATCGAGGCGCACCGCGCGGAAGTGATCTACGAACCTACCGACCTGGCAATGGTTACCACGGACCTGGCGAGCGCTTTCAGGTCCGCTGTTGAGAAGGCCGGCATGCAGCTTATTGTGGAGTGCCCGCCGCTCCCCGATCCTGTATATGTGGACCGCGAGATGTGGGAAAAGATCGTCCTCAATCTGCTGTCCAACGCCTTCAAGTTCACTTTCAAGGGCTATATCAAGATCGCCCTGCACATGGTAGAGGACACCGTGGAACTCCAGGTAGAGGACACGGGCATCGGCATCGCCGGAGAGGATCTGCCACGCCTGTTTGAGCGCTTCTACCAGGCGCACGGCGTACGGGCGCGTACCTACGAAGGGTCAGGGATCGGCCTGACGCTGGTCCAGGACCTGGTGCGCCTGCACAAGGGCACGATAGAAGTAAGCAGCATCCCAGATACAGGGACAACTTTTACCGCGCGGCTTCCCAGCGGAACCGCCCACCTGCACGCTGATCACATCAGGACAACGCGCCTGCTCACCTCAGCCGCTGCCGGGGCTGCTCCCTATATTGAGGAAGCATTACACTGGTCTCCAGAGGCGGCGCAGACGGTCGCTCCTGTTTTGGATGAATCCTCAATGGAAGATTTGCCGGTTCTCTCCGGGCTGTCTGCTTCCAGTGCGGCAATGCAACAACCAGCAAAGAGCGCGCGCCTGCTGGTTGTCGATGACAATGCCGATATGCGCGACTACCTGAAGCGCTTGCTGAGTCCCTTGTATACTCTCCAGCTTGCTGCCGATGGTATGCTGGCCCTTGAGATCGCCCAGCACTGGCAGCCCGACCTGATTGTGAGCGATGTGATGATGCCGGGTCTGGATGGCTTCGCGCTGATTACGGCCCTGCGCGCCGATCCACGCACACGCACTATTCCTATCATCTTACTCTCGGCGCGCGCCGGAGAAGAGGCGACCATTGTAGGCCTCAAGGCAGGGGCCGATGACTACCTGGTCAAGCCCTTCACGGCACGCGAGTTGCTTGTGCATGTAGAGGCACGCCTGGAGATCGCGCGCCTGCGCCATGAGGCTATCAACCGCATGGATGAATTCATCGGCATCGCCGGACACGAACTGCGCACCCCCCTTACTGCCATCAAGGGCAATGTGCAGTTGGCCCGGCGGCAGTTGGGCCGTGTGCTCAAGCAGGAAACACCGCTACCAGAAGGCCTGGCCAGCACAATAGCCAATGTCCAGGGCTTTCTCGAACGCACAGAGCGCCAGGTCAGCATGCAGAATCGTCTGGTAAGCGACCTCCTCGATATTTCTCGCATCCAGACCGGCCGCCTGAAACTTCAATGCGAACAACACGACCTGGTCGCGCTCGTTCGCGAGGTTGTCGAAGATCAGCGCCTCCTCTCTCCTGCCCGTAGCATTCACCTGGATCGTCTCCCTCCTGGAGAGGTCCCGGTGCTGGCGGACGCAGACCGTTTGAGGCAGGTGGTGAACAACTACCTGTCGAATGCGTTGAAATACTCCGAGACCACCAGCCCCATCGAGGTGGGTGTGGAGCGTATGGGGACACAAGCGCGAGTTCTGGTACGTGACCATGGGCCGGGTCTTTCGCAGGCAGATCAGCAACGGGTCTGGGAACGCTTTTACCGCGCTCTGAGCGTTGAAAATAAAAGCCCTTCTGCCGCGGGTCTGGGCCTGGGATTACATATCAGTCGTATGATTATTGAGCAGCACAGCGGGCAGGTGGGCGTGGAGAGCGAGCCAGGAACCGGCTCAACCTTCTGGTTCGCGCTGCCGTTAGCGGAGTCAGAGAGCAGTTAACTATATTATGCAGATCGATGAAACAAAGATTGCTGGCCACTTACAAGAGGCCAGCACTGAAGTCAAACAGCGCAAGATTGAACATATCAATGTGGCCCTGGAACAGGGTATCTCTGTGGCGCAACGCGCCAGTTGGAGCGATATCCAGTTCGTCCACCAGGCGCTCCCAGAGGTAGACCTGGATG
>JBDTHH010000010.1:0-4706 GCA_039937055.1 Ktedonobacteraceae bacterium
GTCTTGAGTAGTGTCGGTCTGGTTCGGCCAGCCGGTGCCGCCTCAGCCCACTCGGTAGCTGTTCGAGCGGATGTCTTCTTCAAAGAATACCCTATTCCTGGCGCGAATGGTTATCCTTATGATATCACAACAGGACCGGATGGCAACCTGTGGTTCACGGAGCATGGTAGGAACGAAATTGGTAAGATGACCCCCAAAGGAATATTTCGGGAATATCGGGTTGCGACGCGTGATGCGGGGCTTGAAAATATTACAGTAGGATCGGATGGCAACCTGTGGTTTACCGAGGCTCTTGCGAACAGAATTGGGAGGATAACGCTTACGGGAGCGATCGTTGAGTTTGTTATCCCGACCAGCGCTAGCTATCCCGAAGACATCACGGCAGGGCCTGATGGCAACCTCTGGTTTACGGAAGACATTGGAAATAAGATTGGACGGATCACTCCCAGGGGGGTGATTACTGAATTCCTGTTGCCAGATCCCAATAGTTTTCCTGGCTCTATTACGAAGGGGCCAGGGCGAACACTCTGGTTCACGGTACCCGTCCTCGATAAGATTGGGAGCATCACCACGGGTGGTGCCATCACCGAGTATACCATCCCCACCAGTACTGGTGATGATTATCCGGGGGGTATTGTCGCTGGCCCAGATGGGAACCTGTGGTTCACTGAAGTCAATGGAAACAGGATTGGACGTATTACCAGACATGGTGCCATCACCGAGTATCTGGTGCCAACGAGTGATAGCGGTCCCTGGGACATAACAGTAGGACCTGACGGCAATCTCTGGTTCAGTGAAATTTATTTAAACAAGATTGGACGTATTACCCCTGGTGGCTCAGTCACTGAGTTTCGACTCCCAATAGGGCACAGGCCTAGCGGAATCACCGCTGGTCCTCTCAAGAGCGTTTGGTTCGCCGATCTGGACGCAAGCCAGATTGGACAGGCCAAACCTCTGCATCGTGCATCATAACGATGGGGCAGATACGATTCGGGGGTGAATTGACCGAGCCTCAAGAAGGTATGACTCCCATTTGGGTGTATAATTCTTGCCAGGAGGCCTGGCTTCCTGGCAAACACACATACGAATGGGAAAATATGTATCGATGGCAGCAACACTCTTTGATAGCAGACCCCTTGTGGGACAGATGACTGGCGCATTGCAGGAGGAGGCGCTGCGCTTTCGCGAGCGGCGGCAGCGACCGGCCCGGTTGGCACAACTGATTGCCGGGCGCGATCCCGCCGCCGCCGTCTATAGCCGGCAACTGGCGCGCTCATGTCGCACGATTGGCCTGGACTGCGCGACCCTGGCATACCCGTTCGAGATCGAGGAGGAGGCGCTGCGGGCCGAGGTAGCCGCGCTGAACGCCGATCCCGGCACCGATGGCATTGTCCTGCTCCTGCCATTGCCAGCGCACATTCGCCAGCGCATCGTGACCGAGGTGCTGCAACCGGAGAAGGATGTCGATGGCCTGGGCCCGCGCAACGCCGGCAACCTGCTGCTGGGCTTTCCCAGCTTCATTCCCTCCACGGCCGATGTGGTGCTGGCCGTTCTGAAAGACGCGGGTATCCCCATCGCCGGGCGCAACGCGGTGATCGTCGGGCGCAGCAATATCGGTGGCAAACCTACCGCGCTGATGCTCATGCGCCAGGATGCCACCGTGACCATCTGTCATTCGCATACCCAGGAGCTGGCCAGCATCACCAGGAGCGCCGACATCCTGGTGGTCAGCACCGGGCGCCCGGCCAGCTTCACGGCCGACATGCTCAAGCCCGGCGCGGTCGTGCTCGATGCAGGCATCAACACCGTCAACGGCAAGGTCGTGGGGGATATCGACTTCGAGAGCGTGAGCCGGGTGGCCTCGTTCCTCACGCCTGTCCCCGGCGGTCTGGGCCCGCTCACACACCTGATGCTCATTCGCCACACGCTTGTCGGCCCTGAGTAGCAGGTGCTCTTGTCAGCGGATAGCGACCTGCGCCTGCAAGATCTCATCCAGGTCATCAATGAAGAAATCCGCTTCGGCGTGGCCCTGACTGAGGCGTAGCTTCTCACGCCGCCTTTGCAGGTCGTTATAGATACACGAGAGCTGCTGGCGGCTTTTCGAGGCCACAATACGCACAATATGATCGCTATCAAGCAGGCTCATGACCTTTTGCAGGTAGTCGCTATCGCCGCTCACAAGCACGCAGACATCGAGGCGGTTCTGGTAGGTTTCATGGGTGATACGCTCGATCAGCGCGAAGTCCGCCGCATTCTTCCGCGACTGGCCCCGCACAGGCTCACCTTGCGGCGTATGTAGATCAAAACCTGCTCTCCCCAGTTCCCGTAGAATGCTCCTACCATTGGGGAAACTATGTTCGTCTGCGCAGGCCCAGCGGCTGACGACCGTGCCAAAAGCGGAGGCATATCTGGTCAACGCAGCTCCCAGGGCCGCTGGAGTCATAGTCCGGGGCACCACAAACCAGGTGTTTTCCACATCTATAAAGACCCCGACGCGCTGGGAGCCTGCTGATAAAGTAGGCGGCGCGTCTTTGCTCAGGCCATTGAGGTGATTCTGTGCTAAGGACACGTGTGTGGGCGTGCCAGGAGCGGCTTTCGTCTTGCCCTGACGCGCTGGAACACGCTCAGGGAGAACATGCCTTCTGACTTCCGCCATGAAGAGGCTGCGCTCGCTCTGCCCCAGTGCCGCGATATGCTCAAACACCCGTACCCACATCTTGACCTCGGCCATATCCGTCGTGTTCTGCGCGCGGCGTTCTGCCAGGTGGGAGGTGATCAGCAGCACAAACTCGGACCAGGCGGCAGAGGCATCCTCCTCACGCGCGCAGAACTTCTGCTTGAACTGGTTGGCGAAGTCGGCTGGCTCGCGTGCGGAACCGCCGCGCATATGCAGAAGCCCTTCCAACAGAAAGAGGTGACGCTGCGATATTTTTCGGTAAGGATCGGTGCTGTGGCGCGCAGAGAAACCGGCCAGTGCAATAGCAGACTCTACCAGCTCGTCAGTGATGCTTTCCCCGTGCGTATAGCGATAGATGATGTTGCGGCTGATCGTCCCGGCCAGCCTTGCCATCTGCTGCATGGCCTGAGGCGTTTCCGGCTCCTGGTGCGCCTGCTCAAATGTCTCGCGGTTCTGTTGCTCATACTTTTTGTCCAGAAATCCCCATAGCGCCTCGATCGTTGCCAGGATACGCTGGCCCTCTGAGAGCAGCGACGGCAGATCTCGCACCTCTGTTGTCGCCGGAGTGGCAGGGGCTAACGCCGCTATGGAGGTGGTTGCCGCCGTGGCGATCTGCCGGGCGATCTTTTGATGAAGATGGTTGATTGTGGGCGAGGAGGGAGCCTCTGCCAGGGCATCTTGCAGGCGGCGCAAGTCATCCACGCAGTGCTCGGCTGCCAGCGCCTGGGAGAGCGCTTCCAGATCACGCAGTGCCTCCGCCAGCACATCCGCGTCTTCAAGACACTCTTTGAAGAAACGTAAGCAGCCCTTAAAGCAGTTCTTGAAACGTTTCGGTCGAAAACAGTGCTCATACCAGATAGCCCATACAAAGGCCCGCCACATGATGGGTTTGTGGGTCGCGCTATTCGGCCGCTGCACTATGCGTAGCGCGTATGCCCCGATGACCGGGACGATAGACCACCAGAAAGGATCGGCCAGCGGCGGCTCCTCCGCGAGGACCTTCTCGAACGCAGCCCTGTTGCGCTCGCGATGTTCTTGTGTCGCGCAGGGCAGGAGCGCTTGCAGGTATCCGACGATAGCGACGCGCTGCTCCGCTAATTCTGCCCTCTTCCTCTCCAACTGGCACTGGCACTCTCCGGGTGAGACCTGGCGCTGCTGCGCCAGCTCCCTTTCATCGAACTCCAACGGGGGAAGCACAGGAGAGACTGCGATACCGGTGTTAGAAGAACCATACGCCCCGCTCCCATTCATCATCCCTTCTTCAAACGGCTGACCGCATTTTCCACAAAAACGGGCAGCATCGGGCGCTTCCGACCGGCATGACAGACAGATTAACATAGATGTCCCCTCCGGGTAGATTTGTAATCTATGGCTCCTCAATGGAGGAAGGTGCGCGACGCTCTTATAGGAAGATTTACGCCTGGCAGGATTTATCGTATTCTAGATGTTACCATACTGTATCATTTTTTTCATATTTAGTAGCCAATATGTCGATATGCCCTCTCCGTCCGCCTTCATCTACCTTCATCGTGACGCTATTGCTAAATTCATATCCTGCTTGCTTGTATCTCAACCGTATCCCTACCTGTTCGCTACTTCTTTCTGCACCGCCGGCAGGTAGAATGATAGACATAGATACACAAAGAAATTGCGTAGGGATATGCTAGTTACCGTTTACTACACAGCAGCAAGGATACACAATCATGACATCATATACCAACCAGGACAACATCAAGAGCCGTTCTGAGGCGCGTACAGTGACGCATATCCCGACATTTCCTACCGAGACCACCCTCAACACCCCGGAGCAGAGGGTGCGCTTTGAACTGTTGCGCCTGGCCTTCTTCACATTGAAGCTGCGCAAGTTGGAGCAACAGCCAGAAGAGGCGCGCAAGGGGAAGACTGAAGAGGAGAGCACCTTCGAGTTCCATTGTAGCCTGCTGCGCCATGCCATCTTCCAGCAGGTGCTGGCGCTTATTCAACTTGACGCGCGCGATCAGGCCTTACAGATCATCTCCACCTGCCGCGC
>JBDTHH010000011.1:0-10077 GCA_039937055.1 Ktedonobacteraceae bacterium
ATGCAGGGCCACCGCGGCCCAGATGGTAGGCAGGTCGCCGCCTTCGTGTGCCTGGATGCTCTCCGCGATGGTGATGACGCGCGCGATATGTTCGTGGTCATGCGCGGTATCCTCGCTGCCTTCGCGCTCCATCGTCTCTCTCGTGAGCGTGAGGAGCCAGTCTCGTAGTTCAGTCATTGCCGTTTGTCTGGCTTTCTAGTGCTGGTAATGTGAAAATAAAGCGGCTGCCTTCACCGGGGACTCCGCTGCTCTCAACACGGATGGTGCCACCCTGCATATGCAGGAGTTCCGCTACCACATACAGACCCAGACCGACGCCGCGCGCCTTGCTGATCTGGATGTTAGGGGCGCGATAGAAGCGCTCGAAGAGGCGGGGCTGGGCATCGCTGGGAACGCCGATCCCCCTGTCCGCTACACGCACCTCAATGATCGCTTGCCTGCCGTCGGGTCCGTCCTGTGTATATCGTTGCACTGAGAGGGTAATTGGCTCGCCTTGTGGGCTATATTTTATCGCATTCTGTAGCAGGTTGGCAACCACCTGTAGCAGGCGGGCGCTATCGCCCATCACGAGATAGGGCTGTCCACATGGTTCAATGTGGCAACTGATATGGTGCATCGTCGAGGAGGTGCTGTGGCTGTGTACGGCCTGTTGGGCGATAGCTGCCAGGTCCACCTCTTCCAGGGTGAGCACGAGTTGCCCCCGGTTGATCTGCGTGGCTTCTAGAAATGTATTGACGATGTTCGTCAGGTGGCGCGTCTGCGCCTCGATGATGGAGAGGTTTTCGGTCAGCCGGGTGCTCTGATCCTGATTGGGTGTGCGACGCAGAACTCGTTGCCCTACCTGGGCGTGCGCCAGAATGAGGGTCAGAGGGGTACGAAATTCATGGGCTGTGATCGCCAGAAATTCGTCCTTGAGGGCGTTGGCCTCGCGCATCGCCGTTTCGTTGGTGCGCGCGTTGAGCGCCTCCTGCTGCCAGCGTGCCTGCTCCATCGCCAGACCCGCCAGTTGCGCCATGCCTTCGATGATCGCCATATCCCAGATGCTAAAACTCTCCAACGGTAGTCCGGGTGCTGACTCAGCTGCGCTGTGTTCGATCGGTACCAGGTGGTCCAGCCATATCAGTCCAAACAGGCGGTTATTGTGAGTGATAGGCGCGACAAGTGTCAGCAGTCCCTTGCCAGGGGGAGGTGGGTCCTGCCGGGTGGATGCGAACAGGTGGGTATAGCGTTCGGAGTTGATCAGGATGGCGTGGCCCTGGTGTAGCTGTGCCAGGTAGTCGCGTCGGCGGTGTATTTCAGCCGCCAGCCATTGCTTCTGCTCGCTCAGGTGCTGCCTGTCTTCTGCCTGAGCCGAGGAACTCAGGGTCAGCAGTGGGATAAAGGTGTCCTGCTCTTCGTCGCGTAATTGCACGACTCCTTGCTGGCAGTTCAGGGCTGTGAGGGCCATTTCCAGCACGCTGCTCAGGATATCCTGGATATCGGTGATCCCGGAGACCGCTTCTGCCATGTGGAGCATGGTTTCCAGCGCCTGGCGGATATGTTGTTCAATGCGTACCTGCTCCGTGATATCGCGAAAGGCACTCACAATGCCAACCTGTTTTCTGGTTCCATTAAACATAGGCGCGACGTTGATTTCGATGACCCGCTCCTGGCCGTCGGCGCGCGTGAGGCTGATCCGCTCCCCACGGATGCGCTCTCCCCGCAAGGCTCGTATCAGGGCGAAGTCTTCCTCGGAGATTTGCTGGCCGTGCAGTGTGGAGGCCGGGTGACGTTTGTATACCTCGTGCAGGCGCTCTCTGGAGTGGAGAGGCTCGCCCATGAAGATCGCGGCGGCGCTGTTGCGCATCAATACCTGTCCATCCTGGTTCAGAACGGTGATGGCATCGGACATCGCGTGGAAGATGGCATTCAGGGTGTTGGCGCGCTCGGTTGCCAGGACGGCGGCCTGGTGGGCACGTTGCAGCAGGTGCGCCTTCTCGATGGCCAGGGCGCACTGAGCGGCGATATCCTGGGCGAAGGCGTAGTGCCCTTTGGGGGCGCTATGATCGGGGTCGTGGTAGTTCACAAAAATGAAGCCGACGCAGCGATGGGCTTCCTGCCCCTCTTTATGCCTGGCGCCCACCATCAGCGGGATCACCATGGCATTGTCTATCTCAAATTTATGGTACCAGAGCAGTTCAGCGACCCCCAGTCGCCTGGCTGCGACAAAGAGCGGTAGTCCTGTTGTCGCAGCTTGCTGGCAATACGGCAGGTCTGCCAGGGCGGCTGTGTGCGACTCGCTCTGCTCTCCCAACAGTCCAGTGCTGTCTACGGGGTGCAGCATACCCCCGTCCAGGAGCAGTGTAGTGCTTCCCTCGGCGCCCAGACCACGAACCAGGTGCTGCGTGGCAATCTCCAGAACGGTCGGCAGGTCCTCACCAGAGTTGACGGCCATGGCGACTTCATAGATGGCCTGAGATCGCTCGATCAACTGTTCCGCGCGCCGCCGCTGCGTTTGCGCTTGCTGGTAGAGTTGCGCGTTGTCAATTGCCATGGCCGCCTGCTGCGCGATAGCGCGGGCCAACTGCTGCTGCTCCTCTGAAAATATGCCTGTCTCTCCTGGATTATCCAGGGACATCATCCCCACCGGGCGCCCCTCACGTACCAGGGCAATATATAAAATGGAACGGACGAGAAAGGTCTCGGCGCTGGGACGCATGCTCTCTTCAGCGCGCTGATCGTTCAGGAAGATCATACCTTTCTCTGTCAGCAAGCGATGGATAAATGGATTTTCTACCTGGAGTGTACTATGATGCCAGATACGGTCCGCTGCCTGAATCATGTTCGGGTTGATACGGGGCGAGGTGAGGTGGTAAATAACCGGTCGCAGCACCTTGCGGTCGTCTCCCAGTAGCCAGATGGCACAACGCTGGACTTCGCATACCTGGGTGGTGCGCTTTACCAGGACCTGTAAAATATGCTCAAGGTCAAGTGAGGATGCCAGGAGTTCCGCCAACTCGCGCAGGATTTCGCTCTCGCGCAAGGCCCTCAGCAGTTGCAAGCGTTCCTGGTCATTGATATATGAAGGACTTTCACCTGGCATGTTCCTGACCTCTACCATCAATGCGAAATACGAATAACATCCCGCGTGTAGCCCGGTCCCATGTCCCCCGGTATGTATGTTTGTGTACCAAGTTGGGAACGTTCGTTGTGTACTATAGCAGGTAAAGTAAGGTTGGATAAAAACGCGGCCCGATAGGGGAAGTGTAGCAGATCAACGAACGCTGCGTCAAGAAACGCCGAGAAATGGGATGCACTACACGCTAAGGGCTTTTGCTGCACCGCACGGCGCGCCCACTGGCGCACATGGTATAATAACTGACCTGATCCGCGTAGGCCTACGCGGGCGAGGCAGTGTCGGCGGGCAAGGGGAGCCGAAGCCCTCACCCCTATGCGGACCGGAGCGCGCTCGACGGAGCATAGCATACATGCCTTTTCAATAGCCTGCCTTCGGCTCTTCTTGTCCGCCGATATTGCGGGTGTCATGTTTCAATTATATATATACTAGGAGAAAGAGTATGAGTTTGACTATCGGTATTGACTACGATGTAGCGAGTTGGAAGACGTGTGTCATGGAGAATGGCCGTGTAGTCGATCTCAGCTCCTTCGCAAGTCCCGCTGCTATGTTCACCTCTATAGAACATACCTGCGCGCGCTATCCCGAACCTTGTATCGCGCTGGCTATGGGCCTGGGAGCGCCTCTGGTCTCTCCTGGCCAACTCACGGAGCAGCAGCGTTCACAGATGATACCCGCATCCTGGGACGAACAGAACAGACTGGCGGCGCAGGGATTTCTTATAGACATCATTGCCCTGAATGTGTCCAGCGTTGCCTTGCCAGGCGTCAGGCATCTGCCGGCGGTCCCGGCGTATCGAAAGCTGCGTCACCTGGATATGGGTTCAGCCGGGAAGGTCGCTAGCGTGGTGCTGCTTCTCCAACGCCTGCACGAGCGTGAGGCAGCCTGGTCAGAGATGCGCTTTCTCTTCCTGGAGGCGCATAGCTATGCCAGGTCCATCCTTGTCATCGAAGATGGGCAGATCATCAACGGTACCGGTGAGACGGTAGGGAGTCTGGTCCTCCCGGCACGCTCAACGCCTGCCAGCGAGCCGGAAGTTCTCCAGCAAAACGACGAGCGCGAGCCAGCGAAGCATGGTGCCGGCGAGGGGGAGTTCGAGCAGGCCTTCTGGGAGGGGCTGATGCAGGATGTGTCGGGCCTGCTGGCGATCCATCACCACGAGGATATGGTGGTGGCGGGGCAGCGCGCGCATGACCTCAGTGAGCGCCTGGGTAATACCTACCAGTTGTACCTCTTTCCGCACAGCGAATCTGAGCCGGAAGGCTTTGAGGCCCCCCTGGGCGTGGCTCTGATTATCGATGGCCTGCAGCGCTCAGGCAGCGCCGCTGAAGTGGTTACCCGCTTGCGCATTCACGAGGTCGGCGCATGAATACTGCTCATCACGTCGCTAGAAGGACCCAGTTTGATGTGCTGGTCGTTGGGACTCCCTGCCTTGATCTTGTCTTTGCCGGGCTGCCGCACTGGCCTGTACCGGGGCAGGAACTCTACGTTGAGCGTTTTGGCATCAGCGCGGGAGCCGCCTTCAATACCGCTGCAACCCTCAGTCGCCTAGGGCTGCGTGTGGCCTTGCTCTGCGAGCTGGGGAACGACCTCTTCAGCCGCTATATCCTTGAAGAGATGGAGCGGGCCGGCATCTCGCGCGACCTGGTGCTGGTGCGTGAGCATGCCCGGCAGTCCGTGAGTGTGGCTCTGGTCCACGAGGGCGAGCGCGGCTTCGTTTCGTATACGGATACGCCTGGCGGCTTCGCGAGCCAGTTGGCGCAAACGCCAGCCCTGCACGGAGCCGACGCACTTTCAGGGGAACTTTCTGCGCTCCTTGACTCGTGCGATTTTGAGGCCGCCTTCCTGTACGCCTATCCGGGCTTGCTCCCTCTGCTTGATGTCATCGCCGAACGCCAGGCCCCCATCTTCTTTGATACTGGCTGGCATCCAGAGATCCTGGCGGACCCGCGCATGCCTGCTGTGATGGCGCGCGGTGACTATATGCTCCCGAACCAGGCGGAAGCCATGTTTATGACCGGAACCGAGACGCCCGAAGAGGCCGTACGTGCTCTGGCGAAGTTGTTGCCGGTGGCGGTAGTCAAGGTGGGCGCACGCGGCGCCATCGCCTGCCAGCAGGCCAAACTTACCTACTGCCCAGCTTTCCCCGTGAAAGAGGTGCTGGATACCACCGGCGCGGGCGATGCCTTCAATGCCGGCTTCATCTACGGCACACTCAAAGGCTACTCCCTGCCAGAAGCGCTGCGCTGCGGCACGATCTGCGGTAGCCTCTCAACGACCGCTCTCACCGGAACCGCCGCCGTGCCAACGGCGCAGGTCTTAGAAGAACTGCGCCATGGCTGAGCATAGCTGAAGTAACGACTCTCCCCAATGCAAGCTAACGACAATTCGTTTGCAATTGAGCTGTGACGTGAGACAGAGACAGTCTCACTTCTGCCTGTGTGACCTGCCCTTGTTCCACACTCTGCTCCTGGGCCACGACAGTGTTTGGCCCAATGATGCGAAATGCAGCGACTACTACGAGTTGTTGTTCCGATATTCCAGGATCAAAAAACAGTAGATACCGCTGATGCGCTTGCAGTGTCGGGTAGAGGCCACCGATGATATGGATCTGATCTGCGCCAGCTCTCCCTCCCAGGGTGGCCATCTCGCCTGTCTTCGCGCGGCGGGTATCTACGATAATGTGCAGCGCTGAGAACCGGAGCGGCGTCACTATGCTAAAAAGGGAAACGTTCCTTGTCGAGATGTTAGCAGGTCTTACTCTGTCAGGCGTATTCCAATGGCCTGCGAGTGGGGTACTCGTTGTCGTGGCATCTATGATGAGGCGGGGGGATGGGCGACTATGGTCGTGACAGGCTTGCGCCAGCGGAACCATTTGTCCATCAATCGCGATTGTTCTGTTCATAGGACTGGGAGCAGTCACCGTTGCCGTAGACTGCATTGGCATGCCAGAAGATCCCGTCGCGGCAGTAGATGTTGAGGATGCTTGCAGGCTTCGCTCATAGCCTGCCAGGAGTATTGTGGCCACCACAAGCAGTGCTATCACAAAGTAAGCCATGATAGGCGTACGCTGTCTCATAAGAGCCTCCATTACTTTCTTATTGGGTAAATCTTTCAGCACCTTCCTGGATGCTCCTTTCCAGGCAAGGGGCGGCTGTCAGTTCTTCACGATAAAAGTTAGAGCAGATAGTATAGGGAAGACGTCTGCCATTTCAAAAACGTTCCCAGTAGTACCTGCTATTCCTACTTGAAACATTGCTGATTAACTTGATGGTGAGTTGCCGTTGTAAATAGCTTGAATCCCGGTTATGTCGTCAGATTGAAGCGTATCGTACTTTACTTCTCCCTGATGCATGATAGCGGTATGTCCAGTATGGCCAAGGCCAATAACATGTCCCGACTCATGTTTCACAACTTTTATGGCATCAGCATTGTAACTACTACAGTTGCCTCCCCAGGTGATTGAGTTATGCCAATGAAAGTAGGGCTGAGGATTGAACTCCACATTCGTAGATCGAATAAATTGATAATAGAGGCCACTTGTGTGTTCGACAGGACCTAGTAAGGTGTTCTGGGTAAAGGCATAGACAATACCCATGCTGCCGCAACTCCACGTGGGATCACTGGTGCTACCTAATTGATAGTCCCCAACTGTGCTTTGGGTGCAAGGCCCTCCATAACATGTGTTCATGTAAGGATTCCATGCTTTGACACCACCGTATTGCGAAAAAGAATTATTGATCGCAGTGCGGAAATCAAAGCCCCCCTGATACAGGGATGGGTCAATATAGAAACTTAAGCTTATGCTGCTATTATGGGGTTGCGCCCAATATAAGCAGGGTTGATTTGAACTGCCACCACAAAAGGGAGGAACATTAGGATAGTCATTGTCTAACTGTGTCCATGCAAAAGCAGAGGGAACACAGAGAAAGAAAAACGGGGCGGCAAGCATCATCAAAATAAATGGATACGAAAGACGTCCTAGAACTCTTTTTTGCATCAGAGAATCCTTTCACGAAAATTTCTACATTAAGCTATTCTCAAGATCTGAGAACCTCCATCTTGTTTCCCTTAGCTTATCCTCTGGTTACCTCCTTTGCCGAAGAATGCATTAGATGGTTAAAAATCTAATCTAAAGATATATCAGCTTATTCAAATGCATTTTGTCAACAGTACAAAGCTATTCTGATATCTTATTAATGAATCGGCATATGAGTTATCTGGCCTATAGGCATATTCATTTTACGCGTAGTTAGAAAGTGAATATAGGGAAAGAACCTGCCCTGTGGAGGACGTTCTTCTGAGTCAGCCAGTAAAATGGCTTTTCCATTGTGTGTAGATCTCCCACAGTAAACACTTGAATTAATTTCTTGCTGATTAAGTAGCTGTGTGGAAAGCCAGGGGTTGTTGACTCATTAATGGACATTAACTAATAACTATGGTAATAGAATTCCTGCGGATGGACTTGCTTCCAAACTGAGGATTGCTCGGTTTATTACCACACTTATTAGTTAATGTCCATTAATTGGTCGTGGTGAGCCATACTCTACGATTAATCGACGTAGAAATAAGATTGGGAGCGTCCTGTCCCCGGTTTTTAAAATCTTTCTACGCCGCATTTCAGCTAAAACGTCTACACCCCTCGTTTAGTTCGATGGATTACCTGAAATCCGCGTCTCTGGGCATAGCGACCCGGAGTCGTAGGCCGAACGTGTTACGGGGTGTGCTATGTCTGATCTTGAAGGCGTTATGCTGAGTGACTACCTCCTGGTGCAGTGCGTGAGCAAAGGAGGCGTGGCGGACGTGTACCGCGCGCGTCAGAATGGCGAAGGGGACCATGAGGTAGCCGTCAAAATCTTCCGTCCCGGCTATGCGCAGCGCGAGTCCTTTCGCGACTATTTTATGAGCGAGGCCGAGAAGGTCGGTCAGTTTGACCATCCACATATTTTGCCGCTGCTCGAATTTGGCGAGGGCGAGGGGTTGCTGTACGTCGTGGAGCCGTTCGTCAAGACGGGCACGCTCGAAGATTTGTTGCGCCGCGTGGGGGGCCAGTTCCCGGCTATGCAGGCGCTGCCGATTATGCAGCAGTTGTGCAGCGCCGTGCAGTATGCGCACGACCGCGAGGTGATGCATGGCAGCATCAAGCCCTCCAACGTCTTTGTGGTGCCCGATGGGCGCATGCTGCTGGCGGACTATTGTATCGCGCGTGGCTACGATGACAGCCAGCAATCGCTCACGCGCATCGGTTGGGGGTCGGCTGAATACGCCGCGCCTGAGCAGTCGCTGGGCGTGCTGCGCAAGTCGAGCGACATCTACGCGCTGGGCGTGCTGCTCTTCCGCATCCTCACGGGCAGTCCCCCCTTTAGCGGGCAGACTCCTGTTGAGGTGCTCCTGAAGCATGTGCGCCAGCCGCCGCCATCGGCGCGCACGCTCGATATGCATATTTCGGATGCCGTCGACGAGGTGTTGCGCACAGCCCTGCAGAAACGCTCGGATGATCGCTTCTCATCGGCCGACGAGTTTAGCCGGGCGCTGGCGGCGGCGGTGGCTATCGCGCCTACCGCCTCGCCTGTCACCAGACCTGTTACAGGGATGGTCCCTCAGCCAGCTCTCAGGCAGGCCTCACCGGCCAGTGATCCCCAGACACCGATCCCGCCTGCTGTGTCGTTCACACCTTCTGCAGAGACCCCCATCCCGCCTGCTGCGCCTGCCGCTCCCATCCCCAGCGAGCAGGTGTTATTGCCACCAGAACCTCCTTCTATGGCGCCAGGGAGCGGGTCCGGTATCACCGCTAGCCGCCAGCAGAATTTCCGGCCGGAGAGCGACAGCAATCACAAAGACCCGACGACCATTCATTTCTGGTCGGTGGACCCTGCCGAATGGTCGCCAGTGGCCAATGAGCAGACAGGCAATGCAGGCTCGGTTCCCTTGACGGCCAGCGAATACTTGCAGCGGATGTCAGCTCCGCCCGCTGTAGAGGGACCGCCCGCCGCGCCTGCTGCGCCTGCCGCACTGTCCTTTTCTGCACCGCTATTTCTGCCATCTATGCCGGCCTCTCCACCTCCCTCGACACCGCAAGACGAACCGGACAGCGAAAACAAGCAGGCGCCACGTCTGAAAAAGCTCCTGCCGCTTATCGTGGTAGCTCTGCTCCTGCTTGGCCTATTGGGGGCCTTGCTCTCGCCGCTGTTGTTTCCCAGGGATAATCCCACCAGTACCCAGGCTGGACAGAGTGTGTCACCGGCAAACCCGACGGTAGGGACGCAATCTGTGGCGACTGCTACACCCTTAGTGAAGAAGGCGGGAACGGCCACGCCTGGCGCGCAAAAGACGCCGCTGGCCACTGCCACGCACTCGCCAGCGCATCCTACGCCAGGGGCAACCAACCCACCCGCGCCGGTGTTCACCTGTGCAGCAGGCTCAATCTCGGTGGATGGGTCCGCCAACTTCCAGCCGGCTGTGCAGCACCTGGCCGCTGACTACAATACTCAATGCAATAACAGCGGCACATTTAACCTCAATGCCAACGGCAGCAAGTCCAGCCTCGACTCGCTGGCGAACGGGAACATTGACCTCGCGTACTCCGACCTGCCCTCGGCCGGGCGTCCTGGCCTGGTTGATTATGCGGTTGGCGGACTGCTCTTTGCCGTCGCGGTCAATAGCGATACGCGGGTCACACGGCTCAGCACGGCACAACTCCAGGGGATCTATAGCGGCAAGATCACGAACTGGTCGCAGGTTGGCGGCTCGGATGAGGCGGTGGAGGTGATTACGCGCCCCTCGGACTCGGCGATCCGGGCGGTTTTCGAGTGGTACGTGCTCAAGGGCAGCAGGCAAAGCGTGGGTGGCATCTCGCTCTGGTCTGACTCGACGGATGCCGTGGCTCAGAAGATTGTGGACACCAACGGCTCCATCAGCTATATCCCTGCTGCGGCCGTGCCCGTGAACGGCGCGCAGAGCAT
>JBDTHH010000012.1:0-8195 GCA_039937055.1 Ktedonobacteraceae bacterium
CCCTCAAAACTGCTATTTGTGTGCCGCTTCTCTGCTTGCCAGACGGCTTTTCATGCACCTCTCCACCTCTACGGGCGAGCATTGAGCGCGTCGGGCAACGCGATTTTGCCGAGATCATGCAAGAGGGCTACTATCGAGACGGGAAAGATCGCCTTCTGGGTTGCCCTCACCTCTCGTGCAATCGCCGCTGCCACAGCGCTCACTTCATTTGAATGCGTGAATATGTCCTGGTCGCGCAGTTGTAGCAGTCCCATCAACGATTGGATCGTGTTCACCTGATTGGCTCAGTTCATCAGATGCCGAGTCGTCGTGCCGCTCAAGATTGGAGATGGTAGCTGCAAGGGACTGGTCTTGGCTGAACCGCTCGGCTTCCTGGGCGGTGCGGACCTGATTACGTCCCAGCCGCTTGGCCCAATACATCGCCTGATCGGCCTTCTCTACGAGTTCACCTACAGTCAGACCCTCATCGGGAAAAGTAGCTATCCCCATACTGATCGTCGTGGGAATCCCCTCATTCACCGCGGAAGTCGCCAGCGCATGTGCAGCAATCGCTTTGCGCACGCGTTCTGCCACTTCGTATGCCTCGGCAAGACCAGTTTCTGGTAGCAGGACGAGGAACTCTTCACCCCCATAGCGTCCCACGATAGCCTCTCCCCGCAACTGGCTGCGCACCCGGCTTCCTAATTCCCGCAGCACTACATCTCCTGTGCTGTGTCCGTAGGTGTCGTTCACCCGCTTGAAGTGATCTGCATCGAAAAAGAGGAGCGAGAACGGATGCCCGTAGCGTTGAGCATGTTCCTTTTCCTTCTCCAGTCGATCCATCAAGGCACGGTGATTGGGCAAATGAGTCAGGGCATCCGTCAGCACCACCCGTTCTACCCGAGAGTGGTAGGTTGCCAAGAGGAGCCAGCAACTACTGAAGAGAAGAAGCCCCCCACCAATCACCACAGGAGTGGCAAGAAGCGCTGCCAAGAGAACGCTGCGGAGTTCACCCTGGTTTTGCAGAGCCTGCTGGCGATGCTGGCTGGCCGCTGTATTCATCTCCAGCTCCAACTGGACAGCTATCGGCTCGCCGCTCTGACTAGCCTGATGCAGCAGCGCCGTATCTCCAACGTCACTGGCGACAAACATCTGCTGAGCCAGGATGTGGTAGCGGCTGAGCAATGCAAGCTCCTTCTGGGCAAATATCCAATCATTTGTCTCTCCATCATGAGAGAGGGTGAGGAGGTCATTGGTTCCTGCTGCCACGGCACGCTGGTAACGTGCTGTGGCGGCAGGACCTGGATCATTACGATACTGTTGCACCTGCAACTCCTCACTACTCACTGCATAGCGGGCTTGATCATACAAGTCGCTTCTAGAGGTTGCCCGATCGGCTTTGTTCACCGCTGATTGTGGGATGATTGCCAACCAGAGCGAGAAAAGCGCCATGAGGAGAACGGCTATCCCCATCCCAAGTCGGAACAGCTTTTTCATAGAGGATCGAATACCTTTCCTGGTTGTCTCTCAAAGCAACCGTCACTGCATTGCCATTGCACTCCTTTTGTTCTATCGGCAGAGATGTGGAAGTAAAGAGGATGCACGCGCAAGTCCATTGGTGGGGATACCATCCCGCATTGTGGCTCTCCCGCAGAAATGGTGCTCAGCAATTCACAGGGTCTGAAAGTGTACGCAGAACAGGAGCGAGAGCATTTTCTTTCTGGAAGACACTTGCTGTCTATCGTAGATGCCTTCAGACCTTCTGGCAACGCCTTTTTCAAAGAACGTATCGTATTGCTGAGCACCATTTCTGCGGGAGAGCCAAGTTATCTGAGAAATGACAGGAGGACATAGTGGTGTGGGAGAGACTCTGTTAACTCATGTCCCTCGCGCTACTGTGCCGTTTTTGTGTCCATTATTTGACTTCTTTGGTGATAGGCATTATATCACATACCCCTAGACCACTATGGCTTATACAGATCGTAATTGCCTCTAGGGTCTGTAGAAGTTACCGAATCAAACCAGACGCCTTTGATAGCTCCATCCACATTAGCGAATGCATAGTACTGCACACCAAGGATAATGGTAAAACCCTGGCCGGCTTTTATGACGCTGTTCTCAGTAAATTTCAGCCCGGTTCCCTGCCCTCTCGAATTGAACCCGGGAACGGCTTTCCATTTACTCTGCTCAGTGGCATCCCCAAATTGATCCACAACGGTCCCCGCTATTTCTGTGACGCTATTACCCAGATCCGGGTAGGTCATAGTACCAGAAAATGTGACGCCATCAATCTTATCCACCTTCATAATCATAGAATAGTGTGTGCCGCCGCTATACTGGTTAGCCAGGCCGACCCAGGTACTATTTGCCGCGAAGCCCGGCAAGGCAGAAGCAGAGGTCTTATATTCCCACCAGAGACCGCCTGCGACCCCTGCTACGATGACACCAGCCAGCCCAAAGAAAACAGTGCGTCGCGACATACCTCGTTTAGGAGGGAGCCCTGGGATGTTGACGCTCCCGCTCCCGGCTAGCGCTTGCTGCGTTGGCGCACTAGAGGAGAGTGCCTGCATGTAGGGCGGCGCTTGCACCGGTGTTGGAGGCGTCCGGAGGGACAAGGCAGTTGGTTGAGCAAAGTTCGGTTGCAGGACGCTTCTCGATCCTGTGCTCTCTCGCGCAGCGATACGTTGCAATTCTCGCTGCACAATCCGCATAGTGGCAGGTCTTTTATTTTCGTCGAGATCAACCATCATCAGGATCAACGCTTCGAGGTCGGCAGCCTGAGAATGACCCGCTAGATGCAAGGGGCCAAAACGAAAAGGCGTACCTGAGGGGTCGATACCTGAAAGCAGCTCATGCAGCAACGCGCCCAGGCTGTAAATATCTGTGCGCGGCGTGGATTGCGCGCGGCCATACTGTTCGGGCGGAGCATAGCCAGGGGTACCGCTGATGTTTGTATCCTTCGCCTGGCCGATTTTAAAATGACGCGCAATGCCAAAATCATGGAGGTATTGTGAATAATCCTGTGTTCCTCCGCTGGCTGCTCAACTCGTTGATTTTTGCTGTTGGGGTCACCATCTTCAATGTCCTCTCCTCCGGGCTGGCCGGCTATGCTCTGGGTTGCATGCGTTTTCGCGGGCGCGAATTCTTCAGAATCTTGACGCTGGCGATTATGCTGGTTCCACTGCCGATTATCGCCATCCCACGCTTCATTATGGCGTTTAACCTGCACCTGACTAATTCTTTTGCCGGGCTGATACTCCCGCTGGCCACGCAGCCGTTGACGGTTTTCGTGATGTTGCAGTTCATGAAAAGTCTGCCATTTGAACTGGCGGAGGCGGCATTCATCGATGGCGCGTCGCTCCTGCGCACCTTCTTCCAGGGAGCCTGGAACGAATTCTTCTGGTCCCTCTTGATCACGCAGAGACAGGATATGCTTACCCTCCCCATCGGACTGAGCTTCTTCCAGGGTGCGCACTATACCGAGTACAACCTGCTGCTGGCAGGCTCTATGTTCAATACGATCCCCATCGTGATCGTATTGAACATAGAGCCTGCCAGCGCTACTTTACCAGGGTATCGCCACAACAGGGATGAAGGGATAACCGTCTGCCGCGATCGATCGTATCCCTATAAGGTTCACACGAACGGAGAGGGTCAGTTGCTGACCCTCTCCGTTCGTGTGAACCTTGTTACAGAGCAGTTTTAGAGCTATTCAAGCACCCTGTTCTACTTGAACGAACTGCACGTCCTCTTTTTTAGAAATGAGATTAAATACGTCATATAGAACAGAAGGTGGTGATTGAGGCATCAAAACATATCTATTTCGCTATTTTATTTCTTCTTTGTGAAAACATTTTAGGCAAGCGAACTCATGTTTCTGGTGAGCAGAGGCATAGAGATCAGAGTTCATACTCACTAATGAGTTATCTCTACTTTGAGGAAGCATATTGAGGCAAACATCAGGTCTCTACTTTCCATAGGGGGGAGTAATGTCAGGCACCGAATCTATCCCGAATCGGGCTGTCATACTTACAGCCCTGCCAGTTGAATTTCAAGCGGTCCGCGCTCATTTGATAGATCCACAGGAAGAGACCCAGACTATAATAGGGACAGTGTATGAGAGAGGGGCATTTATCTCAAAAATGAATCACAAATGGGATGTGAGCGTAGTCGAGATAGAGGCAGGTAATATAAATGCAGCATCTGAGGTTGTACGAGCAATTGATTATTTTCATCCAGCGATCTTATTATTCGTTGGAGTTGCAGGTGGGTTGAAGGACGTAGAGATAGGAGATGTTGTGGCAGCGACTATGGTGTATGGCTATGAAGCGGGTAAGGTAACAGCGAATAGTTTTGAGACGCGGCCAACGGTAGGCACCGTCAGGTACCGCCTGATCCAAAGAGCGAAAGCCGAAGCCAGAAAGAATCACTGGGTGCAGCGTATCAAGGGGCCTGCTCCTGAAGGTATACCTCGCGTCATCGTTGGACCGATCGCGGCTGGAGAAAAAGTACTGGCGGCCAAGAATTCTCCCAACTGGCAGTTATTGAAAAACAGTTATGGGAACGCTCTTGCCGTAGAGATGGAAGGATATGGTTTCCTGCACACCGCGTATGAGCATGGAATAGAGGCGCTGGTTATTCGGGGTATCTCTGATCTCATCGAGGGCAAAAGCGAAGCAGATGCGGCTCATTCACAGGAGGCTGCAGCGCGCCATGCCAGCGCTTTCGCCTTCGAGGTACTTGCCAAGCTAGAGATTGCTGAACCACAGCCGCCAACTCCACCCTCGCCGTCGGTGGATAGCACGCCTAGCGACAAGGACAAGCAGATACAGGATACTACTTCTATAAGTAAAGATCAGCTCCTGCATGATTTCTGCACGGCAATTAAACCTTACCTTTTGGCAGTAAATGATCTTTATGCGCTTTTCGGCACACGAGATATCTATCACGATCAATGTTCTAGCGCTATAAAAACATTCAATAGCATCAATGAACCGATCCAGTCACTGTATCACCGACGCGCGATTATAGATGATGCAGACGAAGCGGTATTGATCAGCATGCATAGCCAGCTAAGTGAACTGCAAGCAGAAATGAGCACATTTGGTAGTTTATGCCTCGCGAGATCGGCTAATGCTAGATCGGCCGATTCCAAAGAGTACGAGACCAGGAGGAAGAAGATCCATATGTGGCTAGAGGACCTGGTAAAAAATTTACAATACTTCTTGGACACGAAGTGAGCGATGGATTCCTTGTACTATGGGTTTGAGTAACAGAAAGACATGCACTATACTATGGTGAGACATCTACATAGGCATGATGCTCTATCAACAAGTTACCTTTGCAAGTGCAGGCCACCATGGACGACGCTCTTCGTAATGCATTTCTACGAAACGATACCCCTGCTATCCCTCCTGAGGCGCGAACGCTCCTCAGATATAAAAACAGCCTTGAGAACATGAGACATTTGTTCTTATATGGTATGGATTTAAGAACTGTGACAACGAGGCATATTGATACGTGGGAAGCGGATCTACGAAAAATCATGGGGGGAATTGTGTCTCTTCATCGTACAGCCAACGTCGAGAAATTCCTCATTTCCACCGACGCTGTGCTGGAACATATAGGGAAAGCAAACCATTGCCTGTATAGAGTGTCGCATCTTTTAGGCCAGCAAGGAGACAAAAATAAAAAACTTCTATACCAGATTTTCAATGAGGTTTGTGTCCACCTTTTTAATGCAATTGAGCAATTTAAAAATCTTGACGAATGAATTTCTTTTATGTTATGTATTACTATAGACGCTCTGAATAATATTTGTTGGAAAAAATTAATTATCATGCATGAAACGCTTTGATTCATTTTCGACCGTCGTTTTCTCACTCAAATACTGTTGCTTCACTGATGTGTGGGCTTGTAGATGCGTCAAGGGTCTTATGTCAACCAGGTGAACGTAATTACCTTCTCGTAAGGAGGCACAAGATATGTCAGGGGAGAACAGACCGGCTATGTTACGTCTTGCCTTCGTACAAACTGACGATTTTCATGTAAGAGCGGCTACCTACTTACAAGTTCTTGAAGCCGAGATAGATAGCTTAGAAGGCGTTTCTACTGTATTTGAGGAGGGCAACGAGATCTGGCCTGATCAGTGTAAGCGGGCTATCAGCGTAATTGATGATATTAGTGAGCCTATACAACAGATCTGCCGGTTGCTGGAAGATCCTACCTGTCTCCCTGATACAATCATTCCCCATCGCTATCCGCTTGTAGCCACGCTACAACTCGTTGATGAGCAGGCACAAGAATTACTGTCCTTGTTGCGCAAACTACGCCATCTCTGCCGCACAACTTCAAAACAAGTTGACACCTTGCTGAGGGAGATACAAAGCAGTTTCGATCTGTTCCTTAGAGGTTATAAAGACGCTACAGTGAACTTACGTATGCTGCCTGACCGAGCCGCCTTCCAAAAGAGGAAGATCATCGCTCTCTCCGATGCATTCCGCACAGCCCCCGATGAACCATACTCCGCTAAAAAAAACTAGGATCGCAAACAGACCTTGACAAGAGGGGTATGCTAGAGGCAAAAAGAGAGAAGGGAGAGAAGCAAATATGTCTCGAAAGGAACATCGTCCCCCAGCCAGGCAACAGCAAAGGTTAGAGCCGCAAAGAAAGGTCTGTGTGGTCTGTGAGCACCCGATGTGGGTAGCCTATCATATTCATCGAACGCTGATGACCTTGCAAGGGCTGTGTGATTTGACCATCGTGGTACGTCGTTGTCGCAATGAGGACTGCTCACGCTACCAACAGGCCTACCGTCCAGAAGAAGAAGGCCGATGGGCACTGCCACATGGAGAATGTGGATTAGATGTGATCGCATTGGTAGGGCAGTTGCGCTATCGGGAGCACAGGAGTGTGAGCGAAATCCACCAACAGTTGAAGGAACGAGGAGTGCAGGTATGCGAACGAACGGTTGAGCATCTCATGCATCGCTATGAAGAGTTGGTGGCAGTGCATTTGCATCACAAAGATCGTTTGCAAGCCATGGTACGAAAGCAAGGCAGGGTGATCCTGGCGCTAGATGGCTTGCAACCAGATGTCGGCCATGAGGTGCTCTGGGTGGTTCGTGAAGTGATATCAGGAGAGATTCTGGTGGCACGAGCCCTCCTGAGCTCATCACAGGAGGAGCTTGCGGTTTTGCTGAGAGAAGCCAAAGACATGCTGCCCGCTGAAGTCGCAGTGAGTGGAATCATCTCTGATGGGCAGCTTTCCATCCGTAAAGCGGTAGGAGCAGTCTTTGCCGGCCTGCCCCACCAATTGTGCCACTTTCATTACTTGCGTGAAGCGGCCAAGCCCATCTATGAAGCGGATCGGCATGCGAAAAAGGAACTCAAGAAGCAGGTGCGAGGCATTCGTGCCATCGAGCAGAGCTTGGAAGAAGAACATGGGGAAGAAGCACACATCGTGCATGATTATTGCTTGGCGGTACGCAGTTCGTTAACCGACGATGGACATCCGCCACTCTCAGCATCAGGACTCCTGTTGCATGATCGTCTCACAGAGATTAGCGCCTCGATTGATCGCGTCGCGGAAAAAAGGGGCTTCCCGTCCAACTTGAACGCTTGCAACGACTGCTGAAAAAGGGGCTACAAGCCGCAGGAACTGATTGGGAAATGTTAGCCTGTGTCTATGGATGGGTTCACCAACTTGCCTACGTGCTCGATGACGCCAAAGAACGGTCAGTAGAAGAGCGACAGCTCGGTTTTCAGGTGATCTTGTTGCACATGCAACAGTATACAGCACAATTGAGAGGCACCTGGCCGCAAGCCATTGCCCATTTTCTCAAGGTGACACAGAGCTATGGCCCACAGCTCTTTTTCTGTTATCAGATTCCTGATTTACCACGGACCAACAATGCTCTGGAGCAATCATTCGGGCAAGTCCGTTTTCATGAACGCCGAGCGACGGGGCGAAAAGGTGCGCTTCCTGGGCTGGTTGTGCATGGGGCCGTGCGCGTGCAGGCAGCCCTGGCTTCTCGCTTGCACGTTTTTACTGCGCAGCAGCTCGCCCCTTACGACGTTCAAGTCTGGCGAGACCTCCGGGCCCAAGTCTCGTTTCGGCAGGAAAGTCGCTGTAAGCAATCGCGCTTTCGCAGAGACCCGGGTACCTATCTCGCCGATCTTGAGGCCAAACTCATCAAGGATAGTTTACGGTCCTAG
>JBDTHH010000013.1:0-12841 GCA_039937055.1 Ktedonobacteraceae bacterium
TTTCCGGGCAGGGAGCCTCCCTGGCGATGGGAGGAGCTTATCTGTTAGCCAAAGCGCTGCACGACACCACCGATTACCAGGAAGCATTCCGGCGCTACGAACAGCAGATGTCTGCCTACGTGCTGGATCAGCAAAAGAGTGGGCGCAGTTTTGCCAAATCCTTTCTGCCTGGCAGTCCCCTGGGCCTCTTTGTCCAACAAGCGATGATGAAAGTGCTCCTGCGCGAGGCGTTTGGTGGCCTACTGCGCCGCCAGTTATTTGCACCGAGCATCTTGCCTGCGCCAGATGCCAAATAAGCAGTGGGATGCCGGCTACAGATCATTCACGGTATCGATATGTAGAGGCAAACTGATGAAGAAGGTGCTACCCTGCCCCTCGACCGACTCAAACCAGATGCGTCCGTCATGTCGTTCGACAAGCTCGCGGCAGAGATAGAGTCCCAGACCGGTGCCACCGATGCCAAGCAGACGCGCGTTCTCGGCCCGCGTGAAACGGCCGAAGAGACGCGGTTGGTCCTGCACAGGGATGCCGATACCCTCGTCACATATACTGATGAGAGCCGTCTCAGCGGATGTATCCTGCTCAATCGTCACAGTGACTTTGCCTCCCGCCGGACTATACTTGACGGCGTTGCTGATGAGGTTATTCAGCACCTGCTCAAAACGCGCGGGGTCTACCGCGGCCACAACATACTCCTCGCGAGCCGCTATTGAGAGCGCATACTGCTCAGCCGGGACGCGCAGGCGCCTGGTTACACGCTGCGTCAGAGCTACAAGGTCGCTCGGCACCAGGCGCAGTTCGAGCCGGCCTCCTTGCAGGCGTGTGACATCAAGCAAGTCCTCTGTGAGTTCTACCAGGCGCTGGGTAGCCTGGTCAATCTCCTCGACGGCCTCCATCTGCCAGCCGGAGAGCGGCGGACCTTTACCGCGTGCCGTCTGGATGAGCAGGGTCTGCGCGAAACCCTTGAGGGCTGCCAGCGGGGTACGTAGCTCATGCGCGGCAATACCGATGAATTCATCCTTGAGCCGCTCGGCCTCCTTCAAAGCTGTGACATCCTGATGCACCACAATGGCGGCCGGCTCCGCGTCATCCTGAGACCCACCAAGCACGGCCGGATTGAGGGCCACAGCATTGACCAGTACGGGCAGTGTGGTCCCGTCGCGGTGACGGATGACCTCCTGCTGATGGTAGATGGATTCTCCATTCTGCACGGCGCGCAGCGTCGCCAGTTCCGCGTTTCTCAGTGGCTGCCCGTTGCTATGCGCTACCCGGATGCCGTTCTCAGCGAGAAAATCGCTGATCGGCTGACCATAGGGCCAGGAGGCACCCCAGATCTCCTTTGTGACACGGTTGGCGAGCACGAGACGCGCATCGTGCCCGCGCACCAGGTAGACGCTACTTGGCAACTCATCGATAATTGTCTGGAGGAACGCGCGGCGCGCCTCGGTCTCTGCATGGGCCTGGCGCTCTCTGAGCAGGCGGCGTGCCTCGGTCACATCATGCCAGACGACGACAGCACCCGTCACCGGGACCTGGATACTGCCCGGCTGCTCGGCAGAAGCGCTTGAGAGCGCTGGCTGGTTCTTTTGTAAAGGCCCTGAGCGTGTGCCGGGCGGACGAAGCGGCGAAGCGTGTACGCTATACTCGCGCATCTCTCTGTACTCGTCAAGCAGTGTCACAGGTATGCCCTGTCCCATATCACCTTTGAGCGCGCGCTCGGCCGCATCACGCAATAAGAACTCCATAGAGTGCGCCCCATTGGCATGCTGTTGGAGATGGGCGGCGCTATTCGTCTCCAGGGCTTCCCGCAAGTGGCGAGCTGTACGGTTTTCGCGCAGCAGCGCTCCTTCTTCATCTATGAGCGTGATGCCATCGGCGATACTCTCGAAAATGGCATCCAGTTCCTGGGCCTGCGTCTGGGCGGCCGAGTACAGGCGCGCATTCTCAAGGGCGACAGCCGCCTGGGCCGCCAGGCCAACCAGCAGGGCCTCGTGCTCCAGCGTGAAACGATCAGGCTCTGTATGTCCCAGCAGCATACCTCCACGGACCTGCCCATTGCGATCCAGGAGCGGAGCGCCCAGGAAACTTCGCACAACGGGATGGCCACGCGGCACGCCTATATACCGCAATTCAGCGCCGCCAACGAGGCCTTGAGAGTACGCCAAAGCCCTATGCCTCGCGGCCTCTTTGCTGAATTGCGCGCGTTCAGCCGCCGGTGTAGTAGCACCCATAGACACGTCCTGATGCGTCATCGCCATAGCATCGGCAATGAGGACCGGCACGCCGTTCCGGAAAATGGGGGCCAGCAGTCCCTCACCTCCAAGCGGCATATGCCGAAAAAGCGTCTCCTGTTCCTTAGTGACGCCTACGACCGCCGCCAGGTAAAACAAATTGCCCTCGGCCGGTACCACAGGCTGCCCCAGCGTATTCGTTGGACGCAGCGTGAAAGCGGCGAAGGCGGCCCCGGTGAGGTTGCGCGCGGCCTCCGCGATCAGGTGCAACAGGCGATCTTCGTCCAACTCGCTTGCCAGGGCCGTGCCGACGCGATTGAGCGCCTCCAGGTGGCGCGCAGCCTGCTCGGCAACTGTGCGCCGCTGGCGCGCCAGCCCCACCAGCCCCATGACGAAACCGGTCACGGCCGCCAGGGTCAGTAGTTGCGTGATACCTGCCGGCGTTAAAGCCTTGATTTCGACCCTGGGTGGAAGAAACAAATAATAGACACAGAATAGTGACAACAGCGCCGCAATGATGGCATAGCGCCATTTCCAGTGGTAGGCAAGCATAGCCACGACGGGCAGGTAGACCAGGCCAGGATTCGGAAGCACTACTACCATGCGATCCAGAAACAGCACCACCAGCGTCGTCAGCACCAGACCAACAGCAAGCGTCATCGTGCCGGCATATGGCAGCTTCTGCCAGCGCGCTACCAGCCCACGCCACCACAGCACACGTGGGGAATTCCACATCGTGCTTAAGAAGCGTCCAAGACTGGGTGTGGAGATGGGAGGTACTGCATGTGGAACATCATACCCCCTATGCGACCGCTCGTCAGCACGTTCCTGGCTCACGCTTATTCTCCTATTCCGGGGAAGCCTACTCTCTTGTGACATGGGTGTGATATTAAAACTTCTTTCGTGACTGAGAAGAGAGTATCTCTATTGTACAATAAAACACACGCACTCTACCAGAGAGTAGGCTACGTTCTCTCGTTCAGCAGGGGGACAAAGGCTAGCCCCTACACTGAACAAGAGAACCCGTAGGTTACGTTTTAAGATAGCAACGATAGGTTTGGCAGGCAATGGTGATGGTGCTACAGGATTTGAGGACATACGCCGTGCAGACATCTGAGGTAATGGAAACCATGATCGACCTGGCGCGGCTGGCGCAGCGAGCCGGCATCGTTATGCCCGATGTGATCGCCGGGGAACTGCTGGAGCGGCTTTTGACGTTCTGCTCGGCACAGCGGGGCGCGATACTACTCACGTCGCATCCTCTGCCAGCGGGGAAGATGAGGCCATCCCTGGCCCCGGCCTCATCTTCCGCGAAAAGCACAGATCTCCGCACGCTGGTGCTGCATAATATAGTCGAGGAAGAGGTGCAAACGCTCCTGACAGCGTTGCCGCCGGTAGATAGGGCCGCGCCAGAGACTGCACGCGAGACGTGCTGGATCACGTACAGACTCCCCCTGGGCGAGATGGCGGCTGGGAGCTTGCGCTCTTCCATACCACCGCTTCCCAAAACTGAGGCAATGCTGGCCGCGGGAATGGCCTCCCAACCTGTCCAGGCGCTGCTTATCATAGGCTGGGCGGACCTGCCGAACAGCCAGGATACTACTGTGGTTGAGCAGGGATATACCGCGCTCCCACTCATAGCTGATGCCATCGGGGCCGTCATTGTAAGCATTCTGCTGGCGGAGCGGGCTCGCGACCTCAGAATTGCTATGACCCGCGAGGCGCGGGAGGAGGCGGAGCGGCTCAAAGCGGAACTCATCGGTACGGTGAATCATGAGCTACGCAGCCCACTGGCGGCCATCAAGGGCTACGCGGCCACGCTGCTGCGCCACGAACGCCGCCTCACGCGCGATGAGCGTCACGAGTTCTTGCTCACTATCAACGAGGCCAGCGATCGCCTGGAGGTTATCGTCGAACGCCTGCTGGAAATGTCGGAGCTAGAGGCCGGTTCGATCAGGATCGATCGCGTGCCCGTTGATATGGCCCATCTTGCGCTGGCAGCCATCGCGCACACTGAGCAACAGGGGAGCGCCCAGACACCCGGACGCTTCACCTTCAAGCTGAGTCTTGAAGATGCCGGGGGCCAGCCCGCCGAAGCTGTGCCGCCAATTCTGGGCGACCCACGCCGCCTGCACGAGGTTCTGCATAATTTGCTGGAGAACGCGATGAAATACTCTCCCAGCGGCGGAGTGATTGAGATCGTGCTACGGCCCATCATGTCTCAACAGGTCTATAGCCTGGGCCTGCCAGGACTTCAGCCCGCTGATGGGCCGGCCGGGGAAGATCACTCCTCACCTCTGCCACAACAACCGCGCCCGCTGCTGGAGATCCGCGTGCAGGATAGCGGCATGGGCATCCCGGCCGAGCACCTTGAGCGCATCTTTGAGCGCTTCCACCGCGTGGACACGCGCCTGACGCGCGAAGTGGATGGCCTGGGTCTGGGCCTGGCCATCTGCAAGCGCATCGTTAGTCTCCATCATGGTATAATTTGGGCGGAGAGTGGACCAGGCAATGGGAGTATATTCCATGTCTGGCTGCCCATTGATGAGATCAGCGAGTAACCAGGTGCATACCATGGCATTACTCCCCCACCGTAGTAAGGATGAACACTATGCCCGCAAAGAAAACGACGATACTGACCGCCGACGATGATCCACAGTTGCTGCGCCTGGTGACGCGCAATCTCCAGTTGGAAGGCTACGAGGTGATCGCGGTCAGCGATGGTCAGCAGGCGCTCGAACAGATTGAGCAGCATTCACCCGACCTGGTGTTGCTTGATGTGATGATGCCCAAAATGGATGGCTTCGCCGTTTGCCAGCGTGTGCGCGAGTTCTCCGCCGTGCCGGTGATCATTGTAACGGCGCGCGGGCAGGACCAGGACAAGGTGCGCGGCCTGGACCTCGGCGCCGATGACTACCTCACCAAGCCGTTCAGCGTGGATGAACTGCTGGCCCGCGTACGCGCAGTGCTGCGGCGCACCCAATTCACGGCGCAGGAGAGCGCGCAGGCGCTGCGTACAACCAGCATCATCGGCGAGCTGACGGTAGACTACGCCCAGCATATGGTCTTGATGAAGGACCGCGAGATACCACTGACCCCCACCGAATACCGCATCATCTCCTACCTGGTGCAGAACGCCGGCCGCGTGGTGACGCAGGACCTGCTGCTTGAACACGTCTGGGGCATAGAGTACGTTGGCGAGAGCCACATGCTCCAGGTCAACATCAACCGCCTGCGCCGCAAGATCGAGGACGATCCCACCCACCCGCGCTACCTCCTCACCAAGGTCGGCGTAGGCTACCTCATCAACGCGCAGCCGTAGTGAACATATCTCTACGACAGGTTTAAATTTTCTCCCGGCCGGGCCGCGCGGAAGGTGCCATTCTCATTGATAAACACAAAGTGACTGTCCTGCACATTCACGATCATATCCGGTTTGCCGTCGCCATTGACATCTTTAAACGTTAAGGTGACCGGGGTGAGGTCCTGCCCATCTCCAACTAAGAGAGGCCCAAGATAGATTTTCGCTTTGGTGGGATCGCCGCCTGGGAACTCGATAATCTCTATACGCCGGTTTAAGTTTACCGCCATAAAATGACTTTTATTCGTGGCTGAATCGTTATGACCAACCACATAATCCATCTGATACGTGCGCGGCCTGCCATATTTCCAGTCGTCCTGCGTCACCTGCCACCAGCTCATCAGCGAGCTTAATGCCACCCAGGCCACAAGCATGAAGAGCATACCCATTCCCGCGATGACCAACCAGTGCGGTCGCCGCGAAGCATTCCGGAGCGAGCCGCTGGGTCGCGTCTCCACGTCGTCAGTCCGCACCATACGTTGTCGATTGGGCTGCACCACCGGGATCGTGGTCTGGGTGGCGGCGCGGCGGGCGGGGATGGCCGTGTGCCGGTCGGTAGACGCGCCGCCATAGCCACGCGGCGTCACTACATCAGGCCGCGCCCGTCCCACCTCGGTCTTCACGTCGGGCACCGGGTAGCGGCGCGTGCTGGACGGCATACGCGTTGGCCATACATCGTAGTCGCCCTCGTTCAACATATCATCATCGCTCATCGGCGCCTGTCGTGCCGGCGGGTTGCGCTTCATGCGCTGCGACTGCATGCGACTCTGATCCACAGTGTCACCATCCTTTCCAGGTTCTCCGTGTCTTGAACTTTTGTTCTAATTCCAGGTTAAGGGGAGTATAACCCAGAGATGAGCGAGAGTCAAGCGATTATGCTCAATTTTGTAAGACATCACACAAGTTGCTCGCACCGCGCCTGTGATTGTACGCAACCCTGCAAAATTGGGCAAGGCTGTTGTGGTAATAGATTTTTGTTTCTTTTCAGGTGTTCCCTTGACGTTCCCGCCATCCACATCTTATGATATAGGTAACCGACCGACGCGTCGGTTTGTTGAACTGCTTCAGCGAGGAGGCAAGCTATGAGCAAGGGCAAACAGCCGGAGCACGCGGGCGAGGCTGGCGGGCATACGCGCGACAAGGATGCCACGCGGCAGCGCATCCTGGAAGCTGCCGAAGAGGTATTCGCCGAGAAGGGCTATCACGGGGCGGTCGTCGACGACATCGTGCGCGCCGCCGACATGTCCAAGGGAGGCTTCTATTTCCACTTCCCGAACAAGCAGGGCATCTTCCTGGCGCTGATGGCAGCGCTCACCCCACGCCTGATTGTCGCCGCCGAGAAGGCCATCGAGCAGGAGACGGAGCCGCTTGCCAAGGTCGACGCCGCCCTGAGCACCGTTATCGGCACCTTCTCGCGCCACCGCCGTCTGAGCAAGATCCTGCTGATCGAGGCGGTCGGCCTGGGCCATGGCTTCGAGGAAAAGCTGATGGAAGAGCACGCGCGTGTGGCCATGGTCATCAAGAAATATCTCGACCAGGCCAGCGCGCAGGGTGCTATCCCGCCGCTTGATAGCGAGATCGCGGCCTTCGCCTGGCTCGGTGCTATTAACGAAGTGGTGACGCGCTGGCTGATTACAGGCCAGCCGGCGAATCTCGAAGACGCGCTTCCGGCCCTGCGCGCGTTGTTGTTGCGCAGCATCGGCATCGATGTGGCGTAATGCTCTGTCAAGCTCCATAGAATGGGAGAGACGCCTCGTCCGCGTAGGGACCGGGCGCAGGTCAGCATACGGATACGGCATTTCGTGTAGGGGCGCCGCTGGCCTGCGCCCGATCCCTACGCGGACGGGGTATGCGATCAATCGCGTTCGTGGCATGAGCGGCCTATAAAATACGAGAGGATATAAGATGTTACAGATAGCATTACCAGAGACAGAATTGGGCGATATCGCGGCCAAAGTTGAGCGCGGCGAGCGGCTGAGCGTCGACGATGGCGTCAGGCTCTACGAGTCCAACGACTTGATGACCGTGGGCATGCTGGCCGACCGCGCGAACCGCGCGCGCAACGGCCTGCGCGTGTACTTCAATCAAAACCGGCACATCAACTATACCAATATATGCGAGGCGCATTGCAGCTTCTGCGGCTTTCGACGCGACGAGGGCGAGGATGGGGCCTACCTCATGAGCGTCGCTGACATCCTGGCGGCGGCGGCCACGGCGGGTCCTGGCGCCACAGAGTTTCACATCGTCGCGGGGAACCATCCGGGTCTGCCCTTCAGTTACTACACCGATATGATGGCGGCCCTCAAGCGCACATATCCCACGGTACATATCAAAGCCTTTACAGCGGTCGAGATCTTTTTCTTCGCGCGCATCTATGCCATGAGCGTCGAAGAGATCCTGCGCGCGCTGATCGACGCAGGTCTGAGTTCGCTGCCTGGTGGGGGCGCGGAGATCTTCAGTCCCCGTGTGCGCGCCAAAATCTGTCCCGACAAAGCCAGCGCCGAAGAGTGGCTGGACGTGCATCGCACCGCGCACCGCCTGCGCCTGCACACCAACGCGACGATGCTCTACGGCACCATCGAGACGCCACGCGAGCGCGTGGAGCATATGGCCATGCTGCGTGCATTGCAGGACGAGACCGGCGGCTTCAACTGCTTCATCCCGCTCGCCTACCAGCCCAAGCTGGCGCGCTCTGGCTCCAAGAGCGAGACCACGGGCGTCGATGACCTGAAGACCATCGCCATCAGCCGCCTGATGCTCGACAATTTCCCCCACATCAAAGCCTACTGGATCGACCTCGGCCCCAAACTGGCCCAGGTGGCCCTGCAAATGGGCGCCGACGATCTGGACGGCACCATTGTCGAAGAGCGCATCAGCCACGCCCAGCGCTCATTTGCGCCCCTGGGTCTGAAGCTCTCCGAACTGGTACGCCTCATCAAGGAGGCTGGCCGCATACCCACCGAGCGCGATACGCTCTACAACATCGTACGCGAATACTAACCGGGGGTTACCATGCTGCGCAATAGGACAATGTGTAGTGGCGACCCTGGCGGTCGCCATGATGGCGTAGGCGCGCCCGTACATAGCAGGACGATTTCGCTTGGCATATTCACCTACCTGAACGTGCAACCGGTATATTATGGCATGTTGCACGAGGGAACACGGCGGGACGTGAGGATGGTGACAGGGGTGCCGACGCGGCTGAACCGGGCTTTATTGAGCGGGGAGGTTGATCTCTCCAGCGTCTCCGGATACGCGTATGCCGAGCATGCAAGCGAATTGCGGCTGATCCCACACCTCTCGATCAACGCGCCGGAGGCAGTAGAAAGTGTGCTGCTCTTCAGTCGCTACCCTGACTGGCGGCAATTGGATGGCCGGCGGGTGGCGATTACCAATCACTCGGCGTCGGCGGTGAACCTCGTGCGCGTGCTCTGCAAGCAGCGCTACCATATCGAGCCGCAGTTGGTGACCATGCCACCGGACCTGGATGCCATGTTCGCGAGCTGCGATGCCGCGCTGGTCATCGGGGATATGGCGCTGATCGAGGGCAACCTGCGGCGCGAAATCGCGGGTGTGGGCCGGCCTGCGATATTCGATCTTGGACAAGAATGGGTCGAGTGGACGGGCCTGCCGTTCGTCTTCGGCGTCTGGGCCGCGCACGCCGCGAGCGCCGGCGCTATCCGCCGTAGCGGCATCCTGGAGCAGGTGTATCACTCAAAGCGTGAAGGCCTGGCGCACATCGATGACATCGGCCTCGAACAAGCCGCGCGCCTGGGCCTGGCGCCACAGGTGCTCGCGCATTACCTGCGTCAGATGACCTACGATCTGAGCGAGCAGGACCTGGCGGGCTGGCGGCTCTTCCTGGAACTGAGCCTGCCCGCTTTCAGGTGGAACGATATTCGCTGGCTGTAACCGCAACAGGCAAAGGAAGATACATTATGCAACACACTCTTACCGATACAACTGCTATCATCAAGAAGGCCCTGGCGGGCGAGCGGCTCTCGCTTGAAGAGGGCGCGCTTCTCTACGAGCGGGGCGATCTGGAGGAGTTGCGCGTCGCGGCCGACAGCATGCGCCAGCGTCGCCATCCAGAGGGCCTGGTCACCTTCCTGGTGGACCGCAACATCAACTACACCAACGTCTGCATTATCGACTGCGGCTTCTGCGCCTTCTATCGCAAGCCGGCCAGTCCCGAAGGCTACCTGCTGACCAACGAGCAGATCGGCCACAAGATCGAGGAACTGCTGGCCTGGGGCGGCACGCGCATCCTCCTGCAAGGCGGCGTCCACCCCTACCTCAAGCTCAACTACTACGTCGACCTGCTGCACTACATCAAGGAGCGCTACCCTATACAGACCGACGCCTTCTCGCCTATCGAAGTGCAGAACATAGCGCGCATCATGAAGCGGCCGCAGGTCGAGATCCTGCACGACCTGCACGTAGCGGGCATGGATGGACTGCCGGGCGGCGGCGCGGAGATCCTCGATGACCACATCCGCATGCAGATCAGCCCGCACAAGGGTTCGTGGCAGGAGTGGATCAACTCGATGAGGTTGGCACAACGCGAGGGCATGACCACCTCCGCCACCATGGTCTTCGGGTTCGGCGAGAGCGTCCCCGAACGCATGCAGCACCTCCTGCGCCTACGCGAGTTGCAGGACGAGAGCATAGCCTACAACGGCAATGGTTTCACTTCGTTCATCTGCTGGGGCTACCAACCCGAAAACACCAGACTTGGCGGCCAGAAGGTGCAGGGCGAAGAGTACCTGCGTATGGTAGCCAGCGCGCGCCTGCTGCTCGACAACTTCGCTAACCTGAGTGCCTCCTGGCCCTCGCACGGCGTGGATCTGGCGAAGCAGGCGCTGCACTACGGCGCCAACGACTTCGGCAGCACGATGATGGAGGAGAACGTGGTGAGCGCCGCTGGCTCAGGAACGGGCACCTGCCAGTCGCCACAGACCATCATCCACCACATCCAGGAGAGCGGCTTCCAGGCGGCGAAGCGAGATAGCAATTACCGGGTGCTGGAGCGTTATGCGTAGGGGCGCGGTTGACAAGCCCGCCTGTTGCCCGATGGCATCACGATACCGCCTGGTGAGCGGGCTTGTCAACCGCGCCCCTACCTGTCCCCTTGACATATGCGCTTATCATGCAGGAAGATGATGGTGCGAGATACACTGTCAAGAGTAGCTGTGATAGGGAAGGGAAGGTCATGCAACTCTACCAGGCACAATACATCTATCCTGTTTCGGCTCCCCCCATCACCCATGGTATCGTGGCAGTCGATGGGGAGCGCATCGTGGCTGTTGGACCAGTGGACGACATAATGCGGCGCTACGCGGGGGCACCGGTGAGGGACCTTGGCGCGAGTATGCTGATGCCGCAGGCCGTCAACGCCCACACACACCTGGAACTGACCGCGCTGGCGGAGATGGGCCAGGCATACGTCGCCGACCGCAGTTTCACCCGCTGGATCGTCGAGTTGGTCAAAACACGCCGGGGCATCACCAACGACGTGTTGCTAGAGGGCGCGCGCGCTGGCTGCGCGATGCTCACCACCAGCGCTACAGCGGTCGTCGGCGATATCAGCAACCGGCCGATAAGCGTGGAGCCGCTGCTGGAGAGCGGACTCTACGGGGTGATCTATCATGAGCTGATCGGGCCTGATCCGGCCAACGCGGCGCAACTTTTACAGGGTGGGCAGGAACAGGTGCGGCGCTGGCGCGCCGAGTATGGCGAGGAACACATACGCTTCGGGATCACGCTGCACACCCCCTACACGGTCTCGGCGGAACTCTTTCGCATCACGCTTCCCTGGGTGCTTGAGGAGAACATACCCTTCTGCATCCACGTGGCCGAGTCACCGGCCGAGGCGGAGTTCCTGCTCCAGGGCAGCGGCGAGATCGCTACGATCCTCTACCCACCGGATGTGCGCGCCGTCGAATGGCTATCTCCAACGGGCCACTCACCTGTGCGCTATCTCTATGATCTAGGTGTATTGAAAGCACGGCCGCTACTGGTGCATGGCGTGCAGGTCAATCGCGATGACCTGGACTTGCTGACGGAATACAACGTGCCGATGGTGCATTGCCCCCGCAGCAACTTCCTGCTCAACTGCGGCCGCATGCCCATCGAAGCCTACCTGGAGGCCGGGGTACCGATGGCTATAGGAACTGACAGCCTCGGCAGTTCCCCATCGCTCAGCGTGTGGGAAGAGGCTATCAGCGCCGCATCCACCCATTGTGTGGCCGGAGTGGACCTAGATCCTCACGAACTGCTGCGCCTCTGCACGCTCAATGGGGCGCGCGCGCTCGGCTTCGATGACACGCACGGCTCGCTGGAAGCGGGGAAGCTGGCTCACCTAGCCGTGGGCCGGCTGCAAACAGCACAAGAGGGTGAGACAGAGAAGGAATCAACAGCAGAGGATATGCTGCGAGCGCTGTGGCGCGGTGAGGTGAGCGTGGAACCTGCTTTCACTGTCTCATAAGGCGTGGATTGACCTTGACCACGCAGGCAATGTATCCCTGAATACTTTCTCTGTCGATAATACGATAATCTGCAAATTGCGGGTCCTGATCCTGGTGGTCACGCGTTGACGAGATGAAAAAGTCCGGGTGCGTCTGATCAAGGAGAAAAGTCTTTGGCAAAAAGGGGAGAGCAGTATATATATCCACTGCCACCTGCACAGTGGGATGTTCCTTGTGTGTATACTGTGCATAATGTGTGCTAAGCCAATCGGCGGCGGCTTTGTTACATGAGAGGTAATAATCCATGTCGTACTTTCCAGTAGCGCCAGGTATCCCGCCAATCAGTGGGCTAAAGTACACGTATTCATAGGGATGAATGGCCTGCATATCGAGAGCTACCTGGCCCTCGGTAACGCATGCCATCACGATGAAGAGTGCAACCAGGACCCTATATTTCGCCAGCCAGGTGAGCAACTGCATAAAGCCATAGGCTGCTAGCAGGACGAGCGGGCCGTAGAGGAAGAGAAACTGCCGCGGTCCATCATAGAGGGTGGGATGAGTCACTATAAGCGCTGTGAGCGGGACGAAGAGGGCCAGGAGCACGGTCACACCGGGGAACGTCAGATCCTTCTTCTTAAGAACTAGCATACATACGGCAATAATGCCAAGAGCGGCACAGAAAATAATCGCCGGCGGAGAACTAACCACAAGCCATCCAGGGACATACGTGTAAGGCAAGGCGTAAGGGTGATAGGCATGGCCAGCAAAGGTCACGATCCCAT
>JBDTHH010000014.1:0-4760 GCA_039937055.1 Ktedonobacteraceae bacterium
CAGGCGGGCTTGTAAACGGCGCCCCTACGATTTACGCCCCTCACATTAACTTTTTCCTAGAACCCCAGTCCGTTGGCCAGAGCCTGGGCGGCGTTGTCTTTGGTGTACTGATTGTCCTTCACAACGACCCAGGTCGGGATCTGGGTGCCATTGGCGTACTGGTCGATGGTATCGAAGGCGACCGGGCCGAAGAACGGGCTGGACTGTACCGAGGTGCCCTCTTCACCGGCGAGAATGGCGTTCAGCGCATCCTTCTCTCCGTCGATTGAGCAGACGATGACATCCTTACCGGGCTTCTTACCAGCAGCTTTCAGTGCTTGAATGGCGCCCAGCGCCATCTCATCGTTGTGCGCATACACGGCGGTCACATCAGGGTGAGCCTGCAAGAGGGTCGCCATGACCTTACGGCCGGTGTCGCGATCGAATTTAGCATCCTGCGAAGCAATGATCGTCATGCCGGAGGAGGTGGCAACTTCATCATTAAAGCCCTTTTTGCGCAGGTTGGCGGGCGTGGAACCGGTGAGGCCTTCCAGCTCAATAATCTTCGCCTTGCCGTGCGTCGCCTGGATCAGCCAGTCGGCTGCGCGCTTGCCCTGCTGGACGAAGTCGGAGCCAATAAAGGTGATATAGTCTTTGCCAGGTTGAACCTGGGTATGATCGGCATCGCGGTCGACCAGGATCACCGGGATACAGGCAGCAGCAGCCTGCTTAATCGCGGAAACCTCGCCCTGCTCCGTGAGGGGGGCGATCAGGATCACATCAGGCTTCTGCGCGATGATGGACTGGATGTCGGAGACCTGTTTGCTATCCGAATTCTGGGCATCCGTGACAATCACCTGATCGCCACGCTTGGCGGCCTCTGTCTTGATGCTATTGGTCTCGGCTACACGCCAGGGGGAGTTCGTAACCTCCTGAGAGAAACCAACCTTGTAGTGAGCTTTCTTTACCAATTTGGGGGGTGAACTACACCCGGTAGTTCCATTACCAGGGCTACCATTGCCACCAGTGCTACCACCGCCGCAGGAGGCTAGAATAAAGCCACCAACGAGCGTGAGGAGCAACAGAGAGACGCGAACCTTTGAGAACAGTATGTGCTTCATCGCAAATATCCTTCCTTTCACCGGGAGAGCCAAACAAGAGCCTGTCGTTCTTTGTCAGCGACAGATGCACCTTTCTATGTGCATCTGCACCTGCACAGGCCAGGGGTAGACGATAGTCGTAAGTAGGCATCACTCCTTTCGCTCTGCCGTGTGACCATGAACAGCATCTTCATATTGAATAAATCCTAATCGAATGAGTAAAGTTTAAGCTATAGTTATGTAAATGTCAAGCCTATGAGAAAGTTTTTTCTTTTCTTCAGAAATACCAGCCTAAAGGGGGCTAATACCGCTAAAATTCTGCTGCCTATTTGTTTGTGTAGGTAGAACACTAATCGAATGAGCAGAGTTCGAAGTATAGACGATTGACTTTTGAAGCCGGTATACTTTATACTATGTTCTATCGATTAGGTAGAGTACGAAGCAAAAAGTTTGTGATGCTCTTAGCGGTGGCTCGACACTGTGCAGTAGGTGAGCGCTTAGTGAATGTATGACAGGAAAAGTGTTATTTTTAGATCTTACAAACAATAGCGAAACGGCCCTGACATTGCTCAAGGCGCTCAGTTCTGAGACGCGCCTGGCGATCCTGGCCTACCTGGGTGATCGGCCGGTGAATGTCAACGACATCGCGTCCGCGCTCCAGATCTCGCCTTCGTCCGCGACGACACATATTCAGATCCTCGAAAAAGCCGATCTGATACGGACGAAGATTATTCCGGCTTCACACGGTTTACAGAAGCTGTGTGGGCGTACCTATGATGATGTGCATATCAAATTAGAGCGCACGAACGCCAATTCACACAATTCATTCAGCGTCTCCATGCCGATCGGCCAGTATTATGATTTCGATGTCTCCCCCACCTGTGGGCTGGCGAGCGAGGAGGCGCTGATCGGCCTGTTGGACACACCGGCCAGTTTTTATGAGCTGGAGCATATCGCCGCGCAACTGCTCTGGTTTGGCTGCGGCTACGTGACTTATCGCTTCCCGAATCACCTGCCCTCCGGCGGCGTAGCGACGCGGATTGATCTGAGCGCGGAGATCTGCTCGGAGGCGCCGCTGCACCACCTGGACTGGCCTTCAGATATCACGCTCTGGATCAACGATGTGGAGATAGGTACGTGGACCAGTCCCGCTGATTTCGGGGGCGAGCGTGGCCTGCTGACCCCCCAGTGGTGGGAGACCAAAGATAGCCAGTATGGGCAACTCAAAATATGGTGTGTGGCATCTGAGGGTAGTTATATCGATGGCAAAGTGCTCAGCTCTGTACACATCCAGGATCTACACCTGGAGGAGAAACCGTACATCGAGGTGCGCCTGGGCGTCAAGCCCGACGCCCATAATGTGGGCGGCCTCAATCTCTTTGGCGAAAAGTTTGGCAACTACCCGCAACCACTGGTCTTGCAGGTTGATTTTGTTGTGCCAAGGGCCACAACGAAACTGTGAACCACTCAGAGACGCGCTGGTACATTCGGGTAATCTTCTTGTATACCGCTTAACTAGCTGTTAAAGTATTTAAGGAGTTAAGTAGACGGAGTGAGAAGGTTTCATTTTGATTACTCTGGTTGCACAAAAGGGTGAGCAAGCCGCTTTGGCTCAAGCGGCAGAAGCGGCAGGAGCGGCGTGAAATCTGGATCGCCTTCAATTCTTGGATGGCACCGGTATTTTTGTTGAAAAAACGAAGGTACGGCATAGAGGAAATCGGCTCAGGCAGGATTGTCACTATGCTATACTGAAGCAGCAGGATAAGCCCGTCCTAGCAGAGAAAGGGGAGGGGTAACACCATGAGTTTGTTAGAAGTGCAGGGGGTTTCCAAGGCTTTTGGAGGTATCCAGGCCCTTTCCAACTGCACCCTCAACGTGGAGCAGGGGACGATCACTGGTCTGATCGGTCCCAACGGATCGGGCAAGACCACATTGTTCAACACGATTACTGGCTATGAGCGCCCGGACCAGGGGACGATTCGTTTCAAGGGCCAGGACATGACCAAGGCCCGGCCCGATGCCGTCTTCAACCAGGGCCTGGGGCGCACCTTTCAATTGACGCGCATCTTCCCCCGCCTGACGGTGCTGGAGAATATGCATGTCGCGGCCCAGCGCAAGGGCCTGAGAGACCTGTTCCGTCGCTGGAGTTCCACGCAGGAGAATCGCCATGCGCTGGAGCTGCTAGACTTCGTCAACCTGCTGCCATACAAGGAGACGCCCGCGAGCGACCTCTCCTATGGACAGAAGAAGCTGCTGGAGTTTGCGCTTATCCTGGTGGCCCGGCCACAGGTGATTCTCCTGGACGAGCCGGCCGGCGGCATCAATCCGACCATGATCAACATCCTGGCGCAGCATATCCGCACGCTCAATGTAGAACAGGGGATCACGTTTCTGATCGTGGAGCACAACATGGAATTTGTAATGGGCCTCTGCCATAAGGTGAACGTGATGCATCGCGGCACAAGCATTGCCGAGGGTTCACCTGACGAAGTACGTGGGAACCCGGCGGTCCTTGATGCCTACTTAGGAGCGTAACTATGTTGAAATTAACGAATGTGATTGCCGGCTATGGGGGAGGAGATGTCCTGAAAGGGGTAACCTTCGAAGTCACACAGGGATCGCTGACCTGTATTGTGGGGCCGAACGGCGCAGGCAAGTCGACGGTGCTGCGCGTGATCAGTGGGCTGCTCAAGCCCCGGCGCGGCGAGGTCACCTTTTCCGGACATTCCATTGCAGGCCTATCAGCTTCCCATATTTTGAAGCTGGGCATCGCGCAGATTCCCCAGGAGCACAGCCTGTTTCCGGATATGACGGTGCGCGAAAATATGGAACTGGGCGGGCTGCTGCTGCGAGATCGGCGCCGCGTTGCACGTCGCCTGCGCGAGATTGAGGAGCACTTCCCCATCATCAAGGAACGCGCGCAGGAGCAGGCCAGGAGCCTTTCAGGCGGCCAGCAGCGCCAGATCGAGATCGCCCGGTCCCTCATGCTTGAACCGGTGCTGGTGCTGGTGGATGAACCGTCGATGAGTCTGGACCCTAAGACCCTCGCGCAGGTGTTTGAAGCCATTGTGCTGATGCACGCCACAGGCACCACGATCCTGCTGGTTGAGCAGAACGTGCGTGCCGGTATGCGCATTGCTACCTATGGCATCGTGATGGAAAGTGGCGTGGTACGCATGCAAGGTCCGGCAGACACCGTGCTGAACGATCCTGAGATGGGGCGCCTGTTCTTCGGCGGAACGCTTTCCACATCGTAAAGACACGCGTGATCGCGTCCGGCGTAGACAGCGAAAAGGTTCCACCCCCATTGGAGGTGGAACCTTTTCGCTGAGCAGGTGAGCCATTAGCGGGTCGGATAATACTGAGAGTCGGTCGATTCCTGCCCTTGCCAGCCGCCACGGGTCCCTCTGCCATCTGGACGATACTGTGGCGGCGCATTCAGAGCACGGGAGGCGCCATTGCCATTCCGCAGCCTTCGCGCATCAGGCGCTACCTCTCTGACAGTGGTATAGGGCGCCGGGTAGGCTGGCGCTTTCAGGTAGTTTTCGTTGTCGCGCAGTTTAAACGCGCCCACAGAGGTCAGGAGTTGGTCCGCGAGCCAGGCCAGGCGCTCCATCAGGTGTGACACTTCACGGGTACTGGTACTGCTCTGCCGGGTAGCATCAGAGACATTCTGCATAA
>JBDTHH010000015.1:0-10686 GCA_039937055.1 Ktedonobacteraceae bacterium
AAATTGCGGCGGACGCGATAAATCGGGTCCCTACGTAAAATAATGTCGGTGCCTTCAGCGAATGTGTTGGGGACATGGCGACCGCAGGGGTCGCCATGTTCATGCTGGTTAGCTTGTCCTGCGATCCATATCTCTCACGGCCAGCGGGGATTGGGCTGCTGGTTGGGTGCTGGCGGTGTTGGAGACGGTAAAGGTAGCGAACGCGGCAAGTTGCTCATCGCTGCAGTTCGACTGTGTACACCAGTATATTTCAACGGCGCCTCGTGCCGCCACATTGTACGAGATGGCAAAGTACCCATGATTGAAAGTAGGATCAATGGCCAGATTGGAGCCTTTGCCGAATGTGCCATCGATGTACCACTTGACTCCCGCGTAGCCTTTTTGCCCGTGGGTATTAATCAAGAATGTGGCATAAACCTTCTGTCCGGGTTTAAAGGTACTCATGACTGTCGTAGGCGCATAATTGCTGTCAACAGCGCTGGCTATCTGCAGATTGCTCAGAATCCCTGATGCTGTCGGCGCGACCGGCGAGCCAGATGGCGCCGCTCCGGTTTGCTGTGATGGAGTTGACGCGCCCGTGGCAACTGGCGTAGTGCCATTGTCATTGGCTGAATTTGCAATGGCGGTAGCTGTCGCGCTGAAGCTTTGAGTGACAGTCTGCGCGGCGTTATTTACGCCCCTGACTATGAAAAAGATGCTGCCGGCGCAGATCAGCAACAGAACAAGCAGCACGATACCAATGATCAGCCCAACGTTGCTGCGGCGCTTTGGTGGCTGCTGCTGGGGTGGGAAGCCGTAGGGTGCCTGTTGCGGCGCTCCATACGGCGCCTGTTGTGGTGCTCCGTAAGGTTGCTGTATTGGTGGTGCGCCATAGGGATTTTGCGAGGCGGGTGTGCCATAGGGGTCTGGCGCGCCATAGGGCTGCTGCCCTGGTGGTGTCCCATAGGGAGAAGACCCATAGTCGGTGGGTGGTGTCCCGTAGGGTGGAACTGCGTTTCCGTAAGGCGAAGGCGCGGCAACCGTCGGCTCATAAGGCGATGGTCCGGGACTGCTGACATTGTAGGGAGTAGGATTGCCACAATTGGGGCATGTGGTTGCTCCTGGTGGAAGCGTGACTCCACATCTATTACACTGCATAATGAGTCCTCCTGATAGGTTATATGTGGCGCGGCTGTCGATTATTTCACCACAGCGGTACTAGCATACCATTCTTCTTCACCAATGCCAAGATGGCAGTAAAACAAAGTACACGAGAATGGGGGCGTTACGCTTGCTATTATAACGCACAGCGCCCCCATTTTTACGAGATCTGAAAGTACCGGCTAATGGGTCACGGTGAAATCAACGCGCTGTGCCAGCAGCTTGTCGGTACACCTGGTTGTGCTGGCCCAGTAGATATTCACGTAGCCTGGACCGGTTCCCGAATAAATAGCATAGGAGTAGCCAGCTTTGCTCATGGGAGTAATCGGGAGAGCAAATTGTGCGATGTGCTTGCTGTTCAAGAACCAGAGGAGGCAGACAGCACCACTTTTCCCGTTGGGATGAATATTGAAAGTGACATAGATCTTCTGGTTCATCTTGAAAGTCGTGCCTGGTTGTGTCGGACTGGAAGAGGCAATATCGACAGTGCTGGCCGTCTGTGCGTTGTCGATATATTGCTGTCCCGGGAGCGCGGTCGCCGTCGGCGACGAGGCGCTGGTAGGCGAAAGAGCCGCCGCAGGCGCGGAGGCCTGGGGGGTAGCCGGTGTGTTTCCGGTAGTCGGCCCGTTCTGCGCGCTCAAGAGATTTGTGGCCATAATGTAGACAAAAATAAGGATCAAGGCCGCGGTACCCAGGAGGATAGCGGAAACAATGAAGCCCCGATTGTGCCTGGAGAAAGAGGCCGACCGCTGTCCCGTGTTCATGGGCGGCTGTGATAGCGTCCCGGCAAGCCAGGGCTGCTGAGCCTGGGGAGTCTGCCCGGCGGGTGACTGGTTCCAGGGTGATGAGGTAGGAGCTAGAGATGACGGTGGCGCCTGTCCCCACGCATTATTGGGAGAGGACTGCATCCCTGCCTGCGCACCTCTACTCTGTTCCTGGTCATACGAATGTGGTGCCGCTGTGACAGCAGCATTCGGCCCCGATGCATTGCCTAAGGCGATATTGCAGCGAGGGCAGCGTGTATATGTGCGTGCTGGCGAGAGCGGTAGCCCGCAGTTCGTACATCTCGTCATTAGAAAATCTCCCACCTGTTTCATTCAATAGCCATGATGACGCTTCTTTCGGTGTCACTCTTCACAACGAATAACCAGAGAGAGAGTAAGAGCGAAACCCCCTGAAAAGGCTATCCAGGGTCAAGAATCCATGCTAAAATAGAAAAGTTCCGTGTAGAAGTAGGGGCGATGGTGGTAGGACCTGTACAGGTCAAAATAAGAGAAAATACTAAAACATAGCTTTACTGTCCAGATTGATGTAAAGTATATAGATAAAGCCATGTTGTAGCGATGTCGTATGGCAGCCCTGGACCGGATGCCCGTAAACAGATTATGAAAGTGATGTATAGGTGCGAAGTGGAGCATGTGCTGGCACAATATTCTTCAAGGCTGCAGGTATGTTTGCAGCGGGCCTCTGGTGCCAGTTCCGGCCCGGAGGAAGGCAGTGATGCCTGGTTGCTCCTGCAAGCGCTTCTGAACGAAGATGACTCCGGACTGTTAGGGCGCTTTGAGCAATCAGGACGCTGGCTGGCGGAACAGGGTGGGCGACTGGATGTGCGACTCCAGGGATTGCAGGGATATATCGATGCGCTCATAGACGAATTCCGGCGGCTTTTCGATAGCCAGCCCCAGGTTATGGCGGCGGCCACTACGCGCCTGTATCAGCTCCAATCCGCCTGCAACCTGGCTCTGATGCGAGGCTATCAGAGCGTGATGGACGAGGTAACGCTTGACCGCCAGCGTATGGGGCAGCGTCTCGAACATCGCATGCAGTCGCTGCAACGCATCAATGGCGTCAATAATTCCAGTATGGACCTGGATCAGACCCTGGAAGGGACTGCGCGCATTGTGGCGGAGGAACTGGATGCGCAGCTCTGCTCTATCTTCTTCTACGATGAACTCCAGCGCATACTCACCCTGCAAGCCACCAATGGGCCGCGTCCGCTGGGTGGCATGCACTTTACGCTGCGCCTGGGCGAGGGATACAGCGGCTGGGTCGCCGACAAGGGCTACCCATTGCTGGTGCGCGATGCCCTGGCGGACGCGCATTTCGCGGTGGAGGCGCGCACATATGATACCGAATATCATGGCTTGGTCACGCTGCCGATTATCTTTTTCGGCGCGGTCGAGCGCCTGATCGGCGTGATCAGCGTCCAGGCGACGGAGCCGCGCGACTTTAGCCGGGAAGAGATCGGCTTTATCGAAGTTGTGGCCGGCATCATCGCCATCAATATCGAGAATGGGCGGCTCTATGAACAGACGGATGAGCAGCTCAGGCGCAAGGTGCATGAGTTGGTGACGATCCACCGCGTCACCTCGATCATTGCCTCGACCCTCAACCTTGACGAGGTGCTCCAGATTATCACGACGCAGGCGGTCCACCTCAGCGGAGCCGAGCGCTCATGTATCTTCGGACTCGATCCCGACGCGCAATCCCTGCATATCCTGGCGCACTATGGGCTGGGCGGCAGCCAGGTACAGAGTACGACTGTCAAGGTAGGGCAGTGCTGTGCCGGGCGCGCAGTTGAGACCGGGCACCCCAGCATGGCGGTTGATTGCTTCCATACTGACGCGCAATGTTTCTTGCGCGATGATCCCCTGATCTCCTCGGAGATTCACTCGGTGCTCTGCGTCCCCCTGGAGGCCAGGAGCAAGGTGCTAGGCTGCATCTGCATTTACAGCAGTCATCGCCATATGTTGAGTCAGGAGCAGATGCAGCTCGTGGTGACCTTTGCTAACGAGGCAGCCATCGCTATCGAGAACGCGCGTTTATACGAAGAGACGCGCCGGGGCCTGGAGCTGAAGTCGGTGCTGCTGCGCGAACTGCACCACCGCGTCAAAAATAACCTGGCAACGGTAGCCGGGCTGCTCTCGTTACAACGGCGGCGCACAAAGTCACCTGAGGTCAGCCACACCCTGGCGGAGAGCGTCAACCGCGTGCAGGGGTTGGCGGCGACCCATGACCTGCTCTCGCACGAGGATGTGAGCGAGGCGCGCGTTGATGATATCGCGCGTAAGATCGTAGGCGTAGCCAATGCCAACCTGCGTCCTCCTGAGACCCATATTACCTTTCAGGTAGAGCCATGCCCGGTGGTCATTCCTTCGCGCGCCGTCACCATCCTGGCACTGGTGCTGAACGAGATGGTGTCGAACGCCATTAAACATGGCATGGTGGGCATGACCGAAGGCACGGTGACCATTCGCGGGCGCGAGGAGCATGGCCTCGTCGTCGTTGAGGTCATAGATACGGGCAAGGCCCCTCTGGAGCCGCTGGAAGAAGAGAGCGGTGAGGGGCTGGGCCTCTCGCTGATCAGAAATCTGATCGGCGACCTGGGGGGTCGTTTCACCTTGCGGCGCGTGTCAGGCGCGGAAAACCAGCAGGAGAGCCTGGCAGGCATCCATCCTATGGTCACCATTGCCGAGGTACGCTTCCCTCTAGAGCGGCATTTTAGCGAAGCAAGAACGTTCCCTTGAGCGCTGGGCCGCTGTTGAAATTCGCTGTTTGTGGACTTGTGTTGTGGAGAGGCGACGTTTATGTATGACTCTGAGGCCAAATCATCTTCAAAGATCCTGGTTGTAGAGGACGATACCGATATCCGCCAGGTGCTGTGCGTTTTTTTGAAATACTCCGGGTTTGAGGTACAGGGTGTCTCAAATGGGCAGGAGGCGATTAACATCATCCCAGAGTTCTGCCCGGATCTGATTGTGCTGGATCTCAAGATGCGCCCTCTGTCAGGTTGGGATGTTTTGCACTGGCTGCGGGTGCAGCGCCTGACGCCGCCGCTTCCCGTGCTGGTGCTGACTGCCCTTACGCAGCTATCGCAGCAGGTGCGCGGCTTTGAGGAAGGGGCGGTAGAGTATATGACCAAGCCCACGCAGCCGAGTATGCTGGTGGCGCATATTCGTACCTTGCTCTCGATGACCGATGAGCAGCGCGTACTGTTGCAGCGCCAGCGCTTTGACGAGCACCGCAAGAGGCTAGAACGCCTTTCAGCCCCCCAATCCGATGAGTTTGTCTATTGAATGCGTACGGCCGCGAGGGGTTGCCCGCACCTGGTACAGAACCGGTTGCTTGCCTGGTTTTTCTCGTTGCCACAGACCGGGCAGCGGTTGAGCGGAATGCCGCACCTGGTGCAGAAGCGCATCTGTGGTTTGTTCGGTTGCTGGCAATGGGGGCAGAGATATGCCAGCCCGCTGGCACCGGCCAGAACAGGTGACACCGTCGCCGCATAGGCCCGACCGCCTCCGGTTGTGCTCACCGCGCGTTCGAGCGCTTCAGCCATCTCGTTCGCTTGCTGATAGCGCCTGGCCGGTTCTTTCATAAGGGCGGTCAGGATGACCTGCTCGACGGCAGGGTTGATGGCGGGGTTCAGCAGCGCCGGCCTGGGAGGTGGCTCGTAGAGGTGACTATGGGCCAGCGCGTGGTAGTTATCTCCTGTAAACGGTGTGCGACCGGTGAGCGCCTCAAAAAGCATAACCCCCAGCGCGTAAATGTCGGCACGAGCATCGACCGCGCCTCCGCGACACTGCTCAGGCGACATATACTCCGGGGTGCCGACGCCCGCGCCTGGCCGTGTCAGTTGTTCCTGAGTGCTGGCCATGACTTTGGCGATGCCAAAATCAGAGAGAATCGGACGACCGGCGCGGTCCATGAGCACGTTCACAGGTTTGATGTCGCGGTGGATAATGCCGTTATCGTGCGCGTATGCCAGGGCATCTGCAAGCTGGCCGAAGATACGATTGGCCTCCAGGGCATCCATGACCCGCCCCGTCTGGCGCAGGTCGTCGAGGCGTTGCTTCAGTGTCCCGCCGTCGACCAGTTGCATCACGATGTAGAGGTGTCCATTCTGCTCGCTGGCGTCATGGACTGTGACGATGTTGGGGTGAGAGAGCCGTGCCACCAGCCGGGCTTCGAGATTGAACCGTTCAACAAAGCTGCGGTCAGCGGCATACCAGGGCGGCAGAACCTTCACGGCGACCTCGCGATCAAGGTTCTCCTGGTGTGCGCGATAGACACGCGCCATGCCTCCCTGCCCAAGAGGAGCCAGGATTTTATAGTTGCCGAGGGTTGCACCGATCAGCTCATCTTGTTGCACAACTCACCCCATGATGGGCACTGCACGTTCTGGCTGGCGCAAGCCGCCAGGCCTGCTTGCTAGCAAGCAGGCACGTTGGTACCCTGGACGGACGGCCGCGAGGGCCATCAGGCTGGTACCTGGCTAGCGTTTAGCGAAGACCAGGACAGTCTGCCCAAGTTGGATTTTATCGCCCTCTTGCAGGGGATAGGTCTGATACTTATTTACCATTTGCCCATTGACTTTAGTGCCGTTGGCGCTGCCTTCGTCCTTCAACGCGTAGCTGCCGTTGCCCATATTCACAATAGAGGCGTGGAGGCGTGAAACGGCGAGGTCTTCGAGGAAGATATCGCTTTCACGGCTGCGGCCAATGCTCAGGGACTCTTTGCGTACCTCATAGACACGGCCAGGCTCTTTGCCTTCTTCAACGCGCACGATCCCGACGCGACCCTGGCCGGTTCCCTGGCCCAGGGGCTGGGAGCCGGTGCTGCGGAGCACCGTCTTATCTGCATCGCCAAAGGAGGGAGGGGCAGTCATATCCTGTTGCATCCCAGGGGCGCCCATGCCCTGGTTGCCGAAGCCCTGCTGCCCGGTGCCTGGTTGCTGCCACGAGGCCACGGGCGAGTTATTGCTAGCCGGAGTCGATGGAATCTGGCCCATAAAGCCCCCCGGCTGACTTTGAGATGGTGCCGCCTGGGGAGCTGCCCACTGCGGTTGCTGTTGGGCGGCTTGTCCTTGCGACCAGGGATCTGCCGGCTGGCTCTGCTGGCCCCACGCGGGGGTCGAACTGGCGCCGAAGCCTGAGGGACCTTGTGGCGGTTGTGCCGGGGCCGTGCTGTTTGCTCCCCAGCCGGCCGCGCCCTGCTGCTGCGCCTGAGGTACTGGCTGCGCCCACGGGTCCTGCGTTCCCTGGCTTCCCCAACCGGCGGGCTGCTGCTGCGGAGCAGGACTCTGAGCGCCCCAGCCGGCGGGTTGTTGCTGCTGGGCGGGACTCTGAGCGCCCCAACCAGCCTGTTGCTGATCGGGATTCTGGGCGCCCCAGCCCGCCTGCTGCTGATCGGAGTTTGGAGCGCCCCAGCCGGCAGGTTGTTGTTGCTGCTGGGCGGGATTCTGAGTGCCCCAGCCGGCGGGCTGTTGTGAGCCGCTCTGGGAGTTCCATCCACCGGGCTGTTGAGCGGGATTCTGAGCGCCCCAGCCAGCCTGCTGCTGTGAGGCATTTTGAGCGCCCCAGCCACCCGGTTGTGCGCCCTGTGCGCCCTGTCCCCAGGGGCCATCGGATGGGTTGACCATGCCCGCTTGCTGGTTCCAGCCGGGCGCGGCCCCCTGTCCCTGCTTCTGCCAGTCTGCCGAGTTGGAGGCGGCCGCATTGGCGCGTTTCTTCGATTTTCCGCTGCTGCGGAGAAGGAAAAATCCCCCTAACCCGACCACTAACGCCAGTATCAGAATGGCGATAGGAATGACAAGCGGGTTAGAGAAGATGCTAGCAATGACTATGAGTGCGAAATCTAGTCTCATGTCGTTCACCCCTCTGAGTTGTAGGAGTGGCTCTTTCTTCCAGTACCCTCCAGGGTGGCTCCTACACTTGGAATTTAGCTCACTACCTCAGTGTAATTCAAAACGTACCTCAACGCTGCCGAAGCGTAGGACATCTCCATCTTTCAGAGTGCGCTCTTCGTGTGGTGTTAAGGTTACTCCATTCAAGCGAGTCTTATTCAGGGCGTTGAGGTCTTCGATGGTAAACGTTTCCTGCTGATTTCGCAGGTAAGCATGCCTCCGCCCGACCGTCTTGTCTGCCAGATTGATCTCAGGATAGATGCCCAGGATCGGATCATGGCGACCAACAACCATCAACTCTCCGTTGAGTGGAAAGATCTGCCCGCTGGAGATAACCACGAGGCGAGCATGTTTTTGCGGCGTTGGTCTGCTAGCAAGACCACCATTCCCCTGTCTCTGTGCGCGTTCAGGCTCGATAACTCGCTCCTCTCGCGGCATGGCCTGGATGAGTTGCTGTAACTGTTCAAGCGCCGCCATGAACTCTAGCGGTGTCTGGTAGCGGTCCGCCGGCGTCTTGGCCATAGCTTTCTGAAAAAATGCATCCATCTCCGCTGGCAGGCCATGCCGTAAGCGGCTGATTGCAGGCACTTTTTCATTCATATGCTTGATGACAATATCAACGGCGGTTTCACCCTCAAATGGGGGATGACCCGTCAGCATCTCAAACAGGACAATAGCCACTGAATACAGATCGGAGCGCGTGTCCGCCGATCTCCCACTTTCCGCCTGCTCAGGTGCGATATAGTAAGGTGTACCCATGAACACGTTGGACTGTGTCAGCGTCACTGTCTCCCGGCTGCGCGCCAGCCCGAAATCAGTAATCTTAACGATATCGTTACTGTTGATGAGGATATTCTGCGGCTTAATGTCGCGATGCACAACCCCGTGCTTGTAGGCGGCATCAAGCCCTTCAGCGATCTGCCGGGCGTATTCCAGCGCGCGCGCTGGTTCTAACGGACCATGGGTAATCGTATGGTACTTTAGGTTTTGACCGTCGATGTAGTCCATTACAATAAAATGTACAATATCGTCCTCCCCATAGTCGGCGATCTGCACGATATGGGGATCATTGAGATTCGAGAGGATGTGCGCCTCTCGCTCGAAGCGTGCCAGTAGCTCGCTATCATTCGAGAGTTCAACATGCATAGCTTTCACCGCGTAGATGTGGTTGTTCTCCATATCCCGCGCGATATAGACTATCGCAAAATTGCCCCGCCCTCTCTCGTCAATGAGCTTATAACGATCCTTGATGACACGTCCTATCATGTCACCGTTCATTGGCGCAACTCCTACTCAAAGGCTATTCCTCGCGGCTATTATACATCATTCAGGGGCCAATGTCATTGGTGACCTCTTTTCGGGTTCCGCCAAAAAGGCGATTTGCCTTCTCCCTGTCCACTGCGGACCTGCCTCAATGGTTGCAGCAGGCGAAGCGCCTCAGGTGAGGTGTTTGCCCGGAATAGACCTCGATTATGATTTCGTATCAACGAATGGCGCTGCGCGTTAATAATATTCAAAGCGCAGGTCCATCTCTTTTCTGGTGCCCACACGCACAATATCGCCCTCTTTCAGCGGGTATTCCTTATTCGGCTCCAGGATCTCCCCGTTGAGGCGCGTCTTATTGACAGAGTTGAGATCCTCGATGGCGAATGCCCCCTGATGATTCCAGACGCGGGCATGCGAGCGTCCTACCAGCTTCTGCTCGTCCACCAGGCTGATATCCGGGTAGATGTTCTGTGTCGGGTCGCGCCGTCCGATCATCGTCGTCTCGTTGGTTAAGAGAAAGGCCTGCCCGCTGCTCACCAGGACGAGGCGCGCGCGTTTTTGCGGCTCGAGTTGGTGACCTATGTGGTCGAGCGCCGCCTGGAACTCGGCGGGGGTTTGATAGCGCTGCGCCGGCTGCTTTGCCAGGGCCTTCTGGAAAAATTGATCTATATCTGGCGGCAGATCACTGCGGAAATGGCTCACCGGTTGGATGTTCTCATTTTTGTGCTTGATAAGAATGTCCATGACATTGTTGCCTTCGAAAGGTGGATGCCCGGCGAGCATCTCGTAGAAGATGGTGGCCACCGAGTAGAGGTCCGCGCGTATATCCGCCGCGTGCCCGCTGTCGATCTGCTCTGGTGAGATGTAGTACGCTGTGCCCAGGAATTCATCGGTATCGGTGATTGTCGGAGTCTCCTGGCTGCGCGCCAGCCCGAAGTCGGTGATCTTGATCTCGCCCTTGTTGTTCACGAGGATGTTCTGTGGTTTGAGGTCACGATGGATCACGCCGCTCTTATGGGCCGCGTCGAGGCCTTCGGTGATCTGCCGCATGTAGTTCAGCGCCTGACGTATCTCCAGAGGTTTGAAGTTAACCATAACATACTTGAGGCTCTGGCCATCGATATAGTCCATCACGATAAAATAGATGCCGCCATCTTCACCATAATCGATCACACGCACAATATGGGGGTTATCGATGCTTAAGGGCAGATAGGCCTCGCGCATGAAGCGCGTGACGACCTCGTGATTGCGCAAGAAGTTGAAATGCAGTATTTTGATGGCATACAGATAGTTCGTTTGCAGATCGCGCACGATATACACTGTCCCAAAGGTGCCCTTCGCCAGCTTATCGATGAGCTTATAGCGGTTTCTGATGGTACGCCCTGTGATATCGTCGTCTGCCATATTTTGTCCTGCCAAGATACACCCCCTGCGACTGCCAAGCCATAGTTGACCGCTAACAGTTATTTCTGCGTCTTCACTATAGCATGATAGCATATAATGGAAGAATACACCTTGCCTGCTGGATAGGTTGTATGAGGATGCCGCTATTAGTGCGAGAAACACAAGAGGTAGGGGCGCCGTTGACAAGCCCGCTC
>JBDTHH010000016.1:0-16976 GCA_039937055.1 Ktedonobacteraceae bacterium
ATTGCACCACCATAAGCCCGGCGTGCCAGGTATCGATGGAATGTTTCACTGAGCGAATATAGGCGGCCTCGTCGTTGTGGTCGGCCTGGGGCGCGTACTTGGGGATGATCTGGTCAATGGTGATGCGGTTCCAGATCGCCACGTACAGATTGCGGATCAACTTGTACCATTGCAAGAAGCCATCTTCCCAGCTATTCATAATCGCATAGCCCTGCCCATTGGGTCCCGAACAGGCCCTGGTGGGAATACAGCGTAGATTGCCAAGCGAATGGGTGATGCGCGCCTCACCGGCCGTGCCAAAGGTGCTTTCGTGCAGGAAGAAGGCCAGGCCGTACACGGGATCAATGCCATACTGCACGCCGTAGTCATACAGAGCCTGGCCCTTCCCGGCAGCGGGCGAATGATAGGTATCCAGAACTTTATTGATAAAAGCTACCGTGATGGTGGGCTTCCCCAGCACGGAGTACGGGCCGGGATTGCTCGGTAGCGTCTGCTTGGGCGGTAGTGGCCCATTGCTGTTCTCCCAGGCATTGAAGGTGTCATAAGAGCCGCCTATTTGCACAGGGTAGACCTGGCCGGGAATCGTGACAACTTGCGGATTGCCAGGTCGCTGGAGTAGGCCCGCGCTGAGCAATACCAGCATACCTATTAGCACGACAACCATACTGAGCAGAAACGGTTTTAACCAGGAATGATGGCGAGCCAGTGGAGAGGGGGGACCTTCAGAATCTACAATATGCTGGTGAGGTCGTAGCGTCGAAGGTGGTACGGGGAGCAAGTCGCGCTCTTTCTCATGCTCCTCGGAAAGCAAACGGGTAGCACGCCGGCGCGGCTGAGGGAAATATTTCGCCTCCTCCTCCGACCTCTCGCTCTGTCCATAGCTACTACCTTTCGCCATGTACACCCTCCATTGTGAACGTCTGTTCTACATTCAGGTTAACAACACGCCCGCCAGTGTAACACAGAACAACACAGCATGGCAAGTAGTTTTGTGCGCTGGCCGTGAGACGCATTGAAACATTAATACCTATCGTCTTCCATCATGGTACTAGAGAGATTACCACATAGCCGACAAAAATGCCAGTATACAGGCGTGCAGCGATCCGCGTAGGGGCTATAGCTGTACGCCCGTCTCCTCGTTCGCCTGCGAGATGATATCATTCTTTATAGACACGCATTTCATTGCGCGTATTCTATACAATACCATTCAGGTGATCAATCGCATCACACTTGATAAAACGGGAAGGGAAGCTATGCGCTCATTACCTCTGGTAAGCTCTGATCACCAGGCCCACATCTCATTCGCGCACACGGCGCCATACCTGCGTGCCGCGTTACTGTTTGGCAGTGGCGGCGGCTTTGCGCTTGCCAGTGTGCTCACCCTCGCGCCCTTCTTTGGAATTTCCTCAGTGAGCTGGTGGGCAGCAGCCGTGCAGACGCATGGGCATCTCCAGATCTTCGGTTGGGCGGGACTGTTTGTGGCAGGTGTGGCACTCTCCTTTTTGCCACGCCTGCGCGGAACACCACTGGCCGGGTCAGCGCTGCTGCCGTGGATTTTAGGCATGCTCATCGCGAGCCTGATCCTGCGCTTTATCAGCCAACCGCTCCTCGCGGTGACCAGAGTGTCCTTCTGGGGGGTCTTGCTGGTTCTGAGCGGCGTCCTGGAAGCCATCGCCTTACCGGCAATCTTTCTCGTGCTCGTGCGAACGACAACACGTAAGCCTACGACAAAGAGCGCCGTCGAGGGAGTGCATTCCATTGCGCCCTTTATCTTCGGCGCCTTCCTGGGACTTTCTCTGGCCGGCATCGTGAATCTGCTCAATTGCATCGCGGCCCTCGCCGGCGGCGGCCTGGTTCCACCAGCGGGAGACCAGGTAGATAGCACTCTGGGCCTCTTCGGATTTCTGGTTCCCGTGGCGCTGGCAATGTCCTCGCGCATGCTGCCTCTCTACCTACGCATCCAGCCATTTCCCACGCAACTGCTACAGGCATGCGCGCTGGCTTACTTTGCAGGGGTAATCTGCTGGCTGGCCGGTATTCTGCTGCCTGGTAGGCCGTCTGCATTGTTGAGTGCTCTGGGATGGCTCCTGACTGGCCTGGTGCTGCTGCTCTTTACCGGCTACTTCCTCCATCTGCTACGCAAGCGGACACTCCTGCCGCCACAGACTGCTACCGCTACCCCTCATCCAGAAGTGCTGGTTGAGCGCGCCCGGCGGAGCAGACATGAGGAACAGCGCCGTTACGGTCCATATAGTGGGCTTATTGGCAGCGCCTACCTGTGGGCATCCCTTGGCACACTGCTTTTGATCATAGATGGCATAGGCAGGCTCCTGTTCGGCGTACTTCCGGTTGAGCTTGATGCGATCCGGCACAGCTTCGCCGTTGGTTTTATCAGCTTGCTGATCTGCGGAATCGCCGTACGCGTGGTACCCGGCCTCTCAGGGAAGGCCATCCGCTCACCCAGGCTCGTCACAGCGACCCTCGTGCTGGGGAATGCGGCCGCCTTGCTGCGCGTCGGCCCATTGTTGTTGGCGCCGCTACTCCCAGGCTCCATGCTCTTCTTCGCACTCTCCGGGCCAACCGGGCTGGCACTGGTGCTATGTCTGACCATAAATCTGTGGCCAGCTTTGTAGACACAGGAGCATGCCCTGAATGAGATCACGGCCAGATGTAGCTCCCATCGCCAGCACACTCCGCGCGACCCGCTCAAGTTGCGCGGCATCCTCCCTGGTGAGCGCCTCCAGCAACGCGACAACCGGCAGGGCCACATTGCCCTCGGCGGCACAACGCAGCCACGCCTGGCTAAGCACGTGCGTCTGCTGCACAGCGACAGCGACAATCCTCTGGCACGCGTCGAGGAACCAGGGAAGAGGCCCATACATCAACCAGCCCGCCGCCATCCAACCGGCCAGCATATCATCGCCCGCCGGCGTCAGGCCCACTCCGCGCCCACAGAGGTAACGCGCCAGGACAACAGGGTTTGCCAGCCCATCGTCCAGCACTGTGATATGGAGGGGCGCTCCCTGGCGGTCGCCCTGCTCGCCAGCGCCCGTCCATAGTATGCCACTACGCGGTAATCCCTCATCCACCAGATCCGACAGACGTTCAGCATTATGCGTGATTATCTCCATATCCATCCATTCATTTCTATAGATATGTGGGTCCCAGCAGGGCACTTGCGACAAATCAAGCGAGCAGCCAATGGCCTCGATATGCAGGCGCTGCGCGCCGAGAAGCACCGGCATCCCAGCGCGCAGCGCGGAGAAAGGGAACGCCCCGGCCCGCGCAGAGAGGTGCAGGCCATTAGGCATACGCGGAGCAGTGCAGGCATTGAGCGAGAGCATCCACGCGCCGGGAAACAGCATATTCGCGGCGCCAGCGAAAGCGCTATGCACCACGCCCCGTTGTGGCTCCCCAGCTACCATGCTCGCGATACACTCGCTGTAGGCCACAGGTCTGCAATCCATTTATTCGACAGGTTCTTTTGGCGTAGAGATCAGCAGTCGCAGGAAGCTTCTCACGGCGATGAAGATCAGCGCGTAGATGCCCATAGCGATCAGCGTCGGCCACTCGAAGGCCCAGTTGACCAGGGAGGGCGTCTTCACGATATTGCTGAAAGGCAAGAGCACGATCTCGGTTAAGGCATAGAGAAAACCGGCGAACATGTTCCTGGGATCGGCGGCGATCAAGCGAAAAACGAAGCGTACGAACAGCGTCACCTCCAGCACCATCAGGAACCAGAGTAGAAAATCATTGAGCTTCCCAATCGCGAAAATGATCGTGCGAGCCTCTTCCTGGCCGGCCCCTACAGCATCCATATCTACATCAGGCTCATCCCCAACCTCACCGACTGGCAGGGGCGTGGGAGCCGGTCGCGGCTGTAGCTCTTCCATAGGAGGGAGCACGGGCTGCACATGGGTCGGCTCATCATGATAAGGATTAGTACTCATCACTCTCCTCCGTCTCTTAATTAGAGATAAACACGAATACAGATGCGCTTATCTCCCCTATCGATTATAGCACTCTTTAGCGGTGAAGTGCTACGCCGGACGAGCAGAACAACACCCTCCTTGCGTGCCAGCGGGCGAAACTGGCGTGAATTCACCAACTGGTTCAGTTCCTTGACCGTCTGCGCCCGGTCCTGCGGGAAGATCGCGTTGAGGTCAACGATCACGTACTCGACGGTATACTGCTTGCCATTCACGGTTCCTGAGACCGAGGGAAAAACGGCCAACTGCTCTCGCTCGCTCAGGTGCGGGTTAAGGTTATCGCTGGCCGAGACAGAGGCGGTGGGCGGGATCATCGCCAGCAGTTGTTGAATCTGCTGCTCGCGCGGACCCGGATCGTGGTCGGCCCAGAGCGCGTTAAGAGCCGGGGCCGCCGTCAGAAAATCGAGGGCCACCATCAGGATAATCCAGATCACGATGATCCATTGCAAACGAGGTAGCGCGACCCCCTTCGCCAGGGGCGTCATTCGCTGGTTATAGCGCTCCCAACATACCCGCCACCACGCGGGTCGAATGAAGCGTATGAGAAAAGCCGCCAGCGCTCCAACAACTGCCTTGCCCATACTCCAGACAGGCAGCGCGGTCACGCGGTCGCCAAGAGATCTGATAAGATGGATGTGGACTGCTCCAGAGAGAGCCTCACACGTCTCCGCGCCTGGTATCACCATTGCTACATCTTCCCCGCGCCAGGTACGCCAGGTCGCTATCAGGCGTCCTGTACCCTGGATGGCCGCCAGCATGACAAACGGGATAATGGGCGCATTATAGTGATACACGCCGCTATAGAGCAAGGGATCGTTGGTGCTGAACAGGTTCACCGCGAGGCTGGGCAGAGCCGGCAGCAGCCATTCTGGCGCCAACAGGCACAGGAAGCCAATGTTCCGAAAGAGGCTTGCCAGGTAGTAGACCCGCTCCATCGTAAAAAAGGTGGTGAAGAGTAGCCACGGGTGGAACACAAGATTGACGATGGCCGCGCCGGGTGAGCTGCCCAGGGACTCGTAGCGATACCAGTAGTTATTATGCTGCACGCCGGGATAGAAGTGCGGAATAATCACGCCAAAGGCCAGGAAGGACCAGACCAGCCCACCAACGATCAGCGTGATGCCCAGCCTGGGATGTTTGTAGCGCCAGAGCAGCAGCACGCCCAGCATCGCAATGGCCAGGGGCACATCCTCTTTGCACGCCGCCGCCAGTACACACGCGATCAGAAACCAGATATAGCGCCGATAGGTGAATGCCAGCAGGGCATACAGCAGCAGAGGAGTCGCCAGGCTGATCGGGTGGAAGTCGAAGATATTCAGCCCCAGCAGCGCGGGCGAGAGCAGGTAGGCCATGGAGAACAACGCCGCCAGGATCGGCCACTCCGGCAGGTACTTGCGTGCGAGCAGAAAGACCGGCAAGGCGCCGGCCGCCAGCGCTAACGTCTGGAACACGAGCAGTATGCGCGGGTCCGCGTGAAAAGCATACAGCAAGGAGAGCGGCAACAGGATCGGCTCAAAGTGGATCGCCAGGCGCGTCGGCGGCCCGTACCAGTCGATTGCCTGATTGGTAAACTGGAACGGACGCCCGTGCAGGGTATTCCAGAGCACCTGGTCCATATTGCCGAGATCAAAGGCCGTCGCCTTGAACGTATCGTAGCGCAACAGCGCCTGGTGGCTCATCTCCACAATATATATCAGCACAGCCAGGATCAGGAGTCCCCAGGCCAGCCGTTGTTGGGTACGCACACTCACTCGTTTCATCATACACCAGTTCTCAAATAATGATCACTGACTGCCAGATGCCGACACCAACCAGAATCATAAAGCTCCATACGATCACAAACTCCGGCCACGTTCCTGTACGGAAACGCCAGTGCGGATTGGGCGGAAAACCAAAGCGCTTATGGTTCGGCCACAATAACGGCACCCCCCCCTGAGTCAGCGCATCGGCGGCAATATGCATAATACACCCGAATAAGACCGCGAAAAAGACCAGGTTCGATGTGCCTATCAAGTTGGCCGGGACGCTTAACCCGCGCATACTCAGCAGGTAGATCGCCACTTGTTGCAGGCCAATCGCTATCAGTGAACCCAGGACGAGACCCAACAGGCTGTGAAAGAGCGTGCGATGACCCGCGATATGCTGGATCTCTTTACTGATCCAGCCCAGCTTATGCCCCAGGGTGCTGCGCGCATTGTCGATATCTGGCAGCAACGCTCCGAAACCCACCATGAAATAATAAATGGCCTTTCTCACCACAAGCGTCAGCGGAACATATTTCGCCATCGTCAAAGGATCGCCCGTCAGGTGTACCACGCTATCAAGGACAACGCCCGCCGTCAGCCCAACCAGTAGATGTGACCTGCCTTCCATGCACTGTTTCTCCCAATAATACGTATTCCTCTGCCCAAAAGTACATACTGCTGCCGACATTGTAGGGGTTCACGGCATAAATGGCAAGAGGCCCCGATCTGCATGCCATAGCCCCTACGCGGATCGGGACGCGCCCGCGACTTTTAAACGGAGAATCAGGTCAGCCGGCCACCGGCAAATTTCCATGTGGTACCCTTGAAGCGCTGCATGAACCAGCGATCATGGGAGACGGCGATCACCGGGCCGGGGAAGTTGTGTACAGCGGACTCGAATGCCTCCAACACGTCGAGGCTGACATAGTTCGTCGGCTCGTCGAGCAGGAGCACGTTGGGGCGCTCGGCCATCAGGCGCACGATCTCCAACTTCCTTCTCTGGCCGGTGCTCAGTTGTCCTACGGCCTTGTGCATATCCTCAAGGCGGAACAGGCCATAGCCGATTAACCTGGCTATGAACTCCTCCTCGTAGCCCACCTGGCCGTAGCGATACGTCTCAAGGACCGTCCTGGCGGGGTTCATCAGCGGCTCCTGCGGCAAATAGCCGATCCTGGCGCCCGCTACCACGCGCACAGCGCCCTCGTCAGGCTCCTCCAACCCCATGATGATCCGCAGCAGTGTAGTCTTGCCCGCGCCGTTGGGACCGCTGAGCAAGATCCTGGCATCCGCCGCCAACTCCAGGTTGAGATCGCGCAGAATGCAGGTCTCACCATAGCTCTTACTGAGGTGTGCGGCAGCGATGACCACCGGCGATTGTAGCAGCTCGCCGGTAAAGTACGAGGTGATCTGCGTGAGCCTGGGTGGCTTCGGAACCGCGTTCGCTTCGATGCGCTTAAGCTGCTCCTCGGCAGCATGCACACGGCGCGCGACCGCGCTCTGAGTGCGCTGGGCGAAGAAATGTACGGCATACTTATCGTTGTCCCTGGGCGCGCGATTGCTGTGGCCTACCTGGCGACCCGTTTCGCGGATCACCTTGCGCAGTTCCTTGATCTCCTCCTGCTGGCGCTCGTAGGCCTCCTCCCAGGCGACGCGTTCGGCCTCCTTCGCCTGCATGTAGGCATCGTAGTTGCCCTCGTACTTCTTGAGGTGATGACTATGCTCATCGATCTCGAAGATACGATTGACGGCGCGATTCAGAAACTGCCTATCGTGCGAGACGATCAGCATGGCACCCTTGTAGCGCGCGAGGTAGGATTCAAGCCACTCCATGCTGGCGACATCCAGGTGGTTCGTCGGCTCATCAAGCAACAGGAGGTCCGGCGAGCGCAGCAGCAACGTTGCCAGGCCGAGACGCTCTTTTTCGCCGCCCGAAAGCGTGGCCACTTCGCGTTCACGTGCAAGATACGCGAGGCGCAGTCCGGCCATGATCGTCTCGACCTGATAGTCGAGATCGTAGCCGCCACTATCCTGGAACTTCGTGGATACCAGGCCATACTCTTCGATCAATGCCGCCAGTTCAGCGCCGCCGGCCTGCGCCATCGCGATTTCAAGCTGGCGCATGTGCTCTTCGAGCTGTCGCAGGCCACCCAGCGCTTCCCGGAGCAGATCATCAATGGTGCGGCCATAGAAATCGGGCGTCGTCTGCGGCAGGTAGCCCACCTGCGTCGCGGGCGCAAAGGCGAAACTACCGCCATCCGCCGTCTCCTGCCCAACAAGGATCTTCAGCAGTGTTGACTTGCCCACGCCATTGGCGCCAACAAGCCCCACACGCTCTTCACGATTAATTACACAGGACACGTCCTCAAGGACACGGATCGCGCCATAAGATTTGGAGAGGTTGCGCACAACCAACATACAGTTACTCTCTCTTCTTGCTGCTAAAAACAGCTATTCTCCGCTGTACAGGGAGCAAACTCGCAGCAGGCGGCATAGGAGACATGTGCAGAACGCAAAAAGACTATGTGGAAAAATCCTATGCGCCCATAGGTAAAGCTACATATGTGTAGCAAGGGGGTGAGTAAAAAGAGGATGGGGTGAGGTAGTTACATTCCGTGCTTTCTCCTGATCATGACTGGTAAGACGTTAGCAAGTGAGGATGCGGCGAGAGAGCGATAAGCCAGCCATTGGTGTCTCCTTTTATGCAATCATGCAGGATTTTTGGGACTCATCCCTATGCAACCATTATATGGGACTATGACGCAGAGTGTCAACCCTCGCGAGGCATGACATTATCCCCACGCCCAGGCATTCAGGGTCTTTGCAACGATGCTATCTTTTTCAATAGATCATCATTACTAAGCATCGACAATCTATTTGAGAAGTGCTATACCTGTTTAGTTCGTTGACATTTACCAACCCAGGTGACCTGGCCTGGTTGAAGAGGAAGTTCGCGATGTTGGACGATATTTTTGAAGACTCCTGGGCCTATCAAGAGATTATCGAGAAGGGGCGTCAAAAGGGGCTAGAGGAAGGCCGGGAAGAGGGTCGCCACGAGGGACTGATTCAGGCCTTGCTAGCTATTGTGGAGACGCATTTTCCGACCCTGATGCCGCAGGCCGCCTCGCTGGTAGAGCGGGTGCATGATCCGCTGAGGCTGCAACATTTGATTGTCTTGCTAACACTGGCTCAAAGTACGGAAGAGGCCTATGATACCTTGCGTACCTGGAGCAACAGCACCAATGCTTTGTGAAGCCCACAGGATGACCAGTGCTTTTCTCGCGATCACCCCCCGCGTATCCCGGCCAACCAGATTTCGTGTAGGGGCGCTGCTACCTACGCGCCTGCAACGCCCCTACACGAATAAGGCAAAATCCTGAACCTAGTCCAGGGTCGTCCAGACCCTCACAACGCCCACGATCCCATTGTTCCCAACGACGGTTTCACCTGTCGCAATGTAGTGACCGTTGGGCGACCAGGCTAGCTCATTGATAATGTGATTGTCGTTTTTGTACGTATAGACGGCACTCCAATTCGAGGCATCGAGGATCTGTGCTGTGTTGCCTTTTTTCATAGTGATAGGACTGGTATAATCGATAGGACTGGTATACGCGAGGTACTTTCCATCGGGCGACCAGGTGAGGACATCACTGACAGGAACAACCAGCTTCTTGAGCGTTTTGCCAGTCGTGCCATTGAAGATCAGAATGGCAGTTGTATAGCCACTTCCAGCTTTGACAACGCCAATCTGAGCCAGGTTCTGTGTGCCGGGTTGCCAGGCTACCACAACATTGACACCCGGCAACGAGCCAGTATCCTTCTGGAGTACCATTTGCTGGGTGACTACATTCCAAACAACCACTCTACATTCGCTCGGCGAAGCGGCGGCGCCTGTCTGCTGGAAGGTGTCTGCAGCGATATACTTGCCGTCTGAGGACCAGCTAATCCCCTCAATGGGATTACCCTTCACCGGGAGGCGCACCAACGCTCCGGTTTGCAGCTTCCAGAGCAGGACTGAACTCCCTGTGGAGCCTCCAAAATAATAAGAGGCGGCTATCTGGCTGCCGTCAGGCGACCAGGTAATAGCGCGGAAACCGGGGCCGCCGCTGGTAGGGACGCGACTGGAAAGAAGTGCCACGCCTGTAGAAATGAATGCGGATGATTGAGATGGTACCGTAAAGGTACGAATAACGTGGCCGGTCCGGCCATCTGCAATGATGATACGCTGTGGGGTCAGGATAGCTACCTGCTGGCTATCAGGGGACCAGGCAATGGTAGCGACAAAGTCATGAATTGGAACTGTGACCAGATGCTGGCCAGTCGTTGCATCCCAGATTCGCACAATATTGGTAGCAGTGGCTCTGTTAGAGGCGGCTACTCTTTGGCTATCAGGGGACCAGGCGAGGCCATTAAAACCAAAGTCGGGCATCGTCTGTGCATATACTACCTTTCCCCACCCGGACGCAGGAGGCATATCAGTGATCGTACCCCCGCGGGATAAAGAGAAGACGAGCGTCAGACTGGCCACCAGCAACGTGACCACCAGCACTGCTACTAGCAAGCTCAGATGTCGAACGAAGGCGTTTGCCTGGCGCGGCTCACGTTTTCTTTGAATGGGATGTGCAGTTCTGTGTTTGACCGGGGCAATGCTTTCAGGGCTTTGCCTCTCCTGGGCAAGAGCTTGCGTCTGGGGCCGCTGACGTGCTAGGCGCGTCCAGACCCGGTTGATGGCGGCGCTATTGTCCTGGTCATACATCGACTGAAGATGGTGAATAAGATGGGCCTCTCCATGTTGCAACAAGGTGGCAGGATGTTCAATCTGTTGCTCTACCAACCATGGTGAGAAGCCGTTTTCGGGATTTTGCATAGCTTGTTACCTTTCCTCATACATGGAATGGAGGCTTCTTAGCTGTTTGAGCGAGCGACTCAGCATCATCCGTACCGCATTTTCGCTTTTACCAAGCCTTTTGGCGATTTCCCCACAACGCAGAGCATGGCCGAAGCGCAATCGGAGGATCGTCTGTTGCAATTCTGGTAGGGAGTTGATCGCCTGATGCAGATTCGCATACTGCTCGCGTGTGAGCAGTACCCATTCAGGAGCCAGTTCCTCGCGTTCGTAAGCAGTCTTCGCGATCTCTTCCAGGGGAATCATCTGTTGTTTGCCACGCCTTCGGTAGTAATCTACCATTTTATTGTGCGCCACGGCTTGCAGGTAGGCTGCAAGCCGTGGCTTATCCTCCAGTGCCGGCAACTTCTCTAGCACAGCCTGAAAGACCTCTAAGAGCAGATCCTCCGCATCCTGGTGCGAAGGTATATTTCGTAGTAAGTAGGCAAAGATCTGGGGCGCGTATCGCTGATACACTTCTTCCTGAAATAGCTCAGACGTTTCATATTTTTGAGATGGTTCAGATGTCCCATGTTCTTGGGCCATAATGTTCTTCCTCTCGCGTTTTTGAGATCTCATAGAAATCGTCGTAAAAAGAAGAGAAAACATAACATGAAACCGACGAGCAACGGAAGTGGAGGAGGCAATCGTTCAGAGCTTTCCAATTCTCAGAAGATTGTGCAAAGCGGGGGAAACGGCACGCCGTTTCCCCCGCTTTGCACAATCTTCTGGCTTTATTGGAAAATGTTGACAGGATTGTCGGTCGGAATAGCGTTAGCCGGAGCCGTGATGGTTACCGGCTGGTCGAAATTGCTGAGATCAACGATAGAGTCGAGGTTGGTGCTGACATTGCTCGGCACGGTGGTTACCGTTGATGCCGGCGTCGCCAGGCCGCTCAGGTCGGCGTTCAGATTGAGCTTCAGCTCTGTGCGATGAACGTAGAAATTTGTCTCGTCGATCCACAGGTCGATGCTCGCCAGGAAGTTCTTGGTGTTGTTAATGATGGTATCGATGTTCTGCTGGCCAACCATGCTCCCCAACTGCGGGCTGCTCTGGAGCAGCTCCTTTAGCCCCTCTTTATCGAGGACCGCCGTGATATGGCGCAGCTTCTGTCCATTTAAGGCTTCGTCGCCATGGTCAGTGATCTTGGAATGCACGGCCAGGCCCAGCAGCGTATTGGTATCTACGTTGACTCCGGCGAATGGATTCGTTGTCAGGCTTGCCAGCTTGCTCTTATCAAGCACATACCACTGACCCTTCGAATTCTGGACATACACCTTATCGCCAATTACGATCTCGGAGAGATTAAGGGTCTGATTCAGCGTGATCGTCAGAGTCTCCTGCCCCTGCGGAATAGACTCATCGCCCTTGCCGGTCAGATTAAAGCTCAACTGGTTGGCGGTCGGGGTGCCGCTCGTGGGGGTCGCGCCACTGGAGCCCTGGACATTGCCGTTCAAGAGCAGCGTAAAGTGTGCCGACTTGAGCTTCTGCATAGTGGTCGAGCTGTTCTGCAGCACCTGTATCACCGTGAGCGAGCTGCCACTACCAGGGGTAGTTACCGGGACGCCGCCGCACGCGCTCATAAGCACTACGGCTAGCAATCCAACCAGTGCCGATACGACGTAGCGTCCCTTCTGTATGACCATGAAAAACTCCTTTTTTTACTATGTAATCGCAAAAGATTGCTTTATTAAGGGTCTTCCTCAGCATGCTGGGTAGGGCGCGCGTCAGACTCGCCGCAGCGAACAGCACCACCTTGCACCCTATTCGTCATGACCCTACTTAAAACCACGGAAGAGAGGCTTTATATGTTTCAGTCTTCCCAGGCATGTTATAATGCGCCTGTGATTTCCGCTTTCCGACCGGGGAGAGAGAAGAGGAAAGCAGGAGGCTTATAAGCATATTCATGCAAGTCGCCCATTGCATATTTCCTGGGAAGGCTAGACCACTATGCTCATTACACGCGTTGAGTTGGAGAACATCAAGAGTTATCAGCACCTCATAGTAGATTTCCGGCGCGGGACCACCGCTATCCAGGGCGCTAACGGCGCGGGCAAGACCACGCTCGTCGAGGCCATCGGCTTTGCACTCTTCAACTATCTGCCCTACAACCAGGCGCAATTTGTGCGCGAGGGCCAGAAATATGGCAGCATCGTTGTTCACCTCGTAGGCAGCGACGACCGCCCTTACGAGGTCGAACGCCGCTGTGGCGCGGGCGCGTCCTGGATCATGTACGACCGTGAGGCCGATTCCAAGTGTGAGCAGCGCGCAGATGTTCTTTACAAGCTCCACGAAGTTTTCGGGATCGACAAGGAGCGCCCGCTGGAAACGCTTTTCAAGGATGCCCTGGGCGTCCCGCAGGGGACCTTTACCGCGATCTTCCTGGAAGCGGCGGGCAAGCGCAAAAGCACCTTCGACGAACTGCTACAGATCGAAGATTACAAAACCGCCTCCGATTACCTGCTGGAGGTACAGAAATATTATCAGGAACAGGCACAGGTGCAGCAGAGCGAGATCCAACGTCTGAGTTTCGAGACGCGCGACCTGGAGGACTGGCGCGCGCGCCTGAAAGAAGAGCGGCTCCTCGATCGGCAGCAGGCGGAACAGGTGACCCGCACGACACAGCTTCTAGGGCAGCTTGAGGCGCGTTCCGTCAGGCTAACGCAGCAGCGCGATGAGCTGACGCGCCTCGAACATCGCTATGAGCAGAGCAAGCAGGCCCATGAGACCGCTCGCCAGCGCCTGCATGATCGCCAGCAAGAGCGGGATAGCGCGCAAGCCGCCCAGCAAGCCGTTGAGGCCAGCAGCGCCGACTACCAGCGCTACCAACAGGTCGAGGAGACTCTAAAGGGTCTGCGCCAGGACGAGCGCAAGCGCAATGCCCTCCAACAACAACATACAACGCTGCATCGTAGCCTGGCGACGATCCAGGCCAATATCGCCAATTTGCAGGTGAGGCTGAACGAGGTTGCTGCCGCTCGCCAGCGCATCGTAGACCTGTCACCGCAGGTTGAGCAGCAGGTTGACCTGGAACGGCGCCGCGAGGAACTGGCTCTCCAGGTCAAGGAGTATGAGCGCCAGGTCAAAGAGGGCAAGCGCCTGGCCCAGCAACAGGCGACCTATCAGAAGCAGCAGGAGGGCCTCACGCAGCGTATCGCCCAGATCGAACCCCTGCAACCCTGCGCGGCGCTGCTGACCGAGCGCGTCGAGACTGTGGCCCGCCTGCGCGCGCAGGTCAACGAGCGTGGCTCCTTACAGCGCCAGTTGCAAGAGAAGCGCGAGCAGGTGCGCCAGAAGAGCGAGGAGCGCGAGAAGCTGCTGGAACGCCTGCGCAAAGCCGAGAGCAACATCGGGAAAATCGAGGAGCATCGCGCGGAGGCCGAAGAGATGCCGGACCTGCTCCTGCGAAACGAGCAGATTGCTGAGCAGCGTCACCGCCTGGAAGGCAATATCGAGACCTACCTGGAGTCCCGCAGCCTCTCTGTTGGCGGACAGTGTCCATTCCTCCATGAACCCTGCCTCAACATCAAACGCCAGGGCATCGTCAGCCTAGAATCCTACTTCGACGGCCTGCTGGCAACGGACCAGCCACGCCTCGACGAGATCACGCGCCAGCAGACTCTGGTCGCGGAGCGCACCGCGCGCGTCAAAAAATATGCTGACGCGCTTGACAAGCTGGGCCAGTACGTCGACCAGCGCGAGGCCACTGCCGAGCAGTTGCAACGCCTCGCCGTGGAGATCACGCGCATGGAGCGCGATGTCCGCAGCCTGGAGCAGGACCTCGAAGAACTCAAGCGACTCGATCAGCAGATTGCCAGGGCCGAGCAAGCCCGCGACGAGAGCCAGCAAGCGGAACAGCAGGTGCGCGGACTGGATGGGCTGCACATGCAGGTGCAGCAGTTACAGGAGCAGATCGACCAGTGTGAGGTCGACCTGCAGGAACGCCGCCAGCAGGTGCAGGAGTTCCGGGGCAGCGGCGAGCAACTGGCACGCGTCAAAGAGGAGCTTGAGGCGCTCAACGACCCTCTGGGACAGACAAAGGCCCAACGCGAAGTCATCAAGCAGGAACCAGCACACCAGCAGCAACTCCAGGCCCAGGAGGAGCAACAACAGGGCGCCACACAGCAAATCCAGGGGTTGGACCAGCAGCTCACGCACTATGCCAACCTCGATATGCGCATCGGCGAACAGGAAACCCTGCTGCTGCAGAGCCTTGCTGGCTATCAGACATATCTGCAAAATGTGCAGACAGCGCGCCTGCTGCCAGAGCGCGAGCAGCTCTACCAGCAAGCCTTCAGCACGACCGAGCAGGCGCGCCAGGCCCTCGAAACGGCGGAGCAACTCCACCAACGCGCAAACGCCGAGTTCCACCCGGAAGAACTGGAGGTGGTCTCCGCGAACCTCACCCGGTTGCGCGCCGAACTGGAGCGGCTAGGTAAGGACATTGAACATACACAGGCCAACATCAAGAAACTGGAGCACGACATCGAGCGGACCGAGGCGCTGGTGGTTGAGCTAGAGGCCGCGCAGCAGGAGCAACGCACGCTCCAGGAGTTGCAGGCCATGACCGAGCAGTTCCGCAAGCTTATCAGGGAGGCCGCCCCGCAGATCTTACGCGCCATGCTTGCCGATATCTCGGCCGAGGCCAATCGTATCTTCGGCGAGATCATGGGCGACCGCAGCGCGCAGTTGTCCTGGCAGGACGACTACGAGATCATCTTGCGCCGCCAGGGCGTCAATCGCACCTTCGCGCAGTTGAGCGGCGGCGAGCAGATGAGCGCGGCGCTCTCGGTGCGCCTGGCGCTGCTCAAAAAGCTGTCAAGTCTCAATATCGCCTTCTTCGATGAACCGACGCAGAACATGGACGAATTGCGGCGCATGAACCTGGCAGAACAGATTCGCCGTGTGCGCGGCTTCGACCAGCTCATCGTCATCAGCCACGATGATACCTTTGAGCAGGGATTAGACAGCCTGGTGCGCCTGAAAAAGGTCGATGGCCAGACGCACATGGTCGCCGCCGATGAGATCGACGAAACGGAAATGGAGAGAGTGCAGGTGCAGGCTCATGCTTCATAAAGGCAAGCTGCTCGCCGCCTTGAACACCAAACGCGGACAGTTCACGATGTACGACGGCTCATTCAGCGATCAACTGGGCGCGTACCGGCACGCGCTCGAAACGCTTTACCAGCACTACCCGTCCAGCATGCAACTGGAACACATGCTGCCGCCGGCCGCGAACGGTATGCCGCCAGCGGGGGCACGCCCCAGCATTGAGTTTGATCGCTGGCTGGTCAACGCGGACCAGGGAAGTTACCATGGCCCGCTCTTCCCGTTCGGGCGCGAGTTCGCCAACCACGAGCAGGCGCGTCAATGGGCGGAGTGCATCGAGGGCGTCACTACGCTGGCGGTCGATGGCAGCCAGTTGCAGCCCTGGCGCGATGCCTCGGTCCCGGTCGCACTGATCCAGGTTGGTTTCTTCGCCAATCCCCATGCTCAGGGCCGGCCCTACACCAAGGATGTGCGCATCGAGGTGCTCTCGCCCGACGAGATCATGGAGGAGGCGCGGGTCGAGCAGGCCGATCCCGACAGCTATCCCTATTCCGAGATGCAGGTGACGCTGCGCCGCTACATGCTGGAAATCGAGACCATCTGTAGCCAGATGGAACAGTTCGCGCGCGCCCGCCGCGCAAGCGATCCGGCTCACAGTCCGCTGGTCTTCTACGATGGCTCGCTCGTCGTCTCCTTTGCCCTGACCATGCCCAGTCCCTACAAGGAGCGCTACATCGCCGGCGCCATCTCTCTTCTGCAAGCTTCGGAGCAGTTCCGCGTGCCTCTGATCGGCTACATCGATACCAGCTATGCCCGCGACATCATTACCATGCTGCTGCGCCTCGATGCCATGCAGCCCCAGCCCATCCTGCGCGAGACCAAGAGAATCCACGATGCCCTGCTCTGGCAGGGGCGCCTGCGCTGGGGCGACCGCACGCCAGCGATGATCTGCGCACGCGGCGACGTGCTGGAAGGCTACGGCCGCTACCGCGAGAGCATCGCCTTCTGCTACCTGCAAACCAGCACCAGCCGCCCGCCTGCCCGCCTGGAGTTCCCGCGCTGGATGATCGACGATGGCCTGCTCGACCCGGTGCTGGACGCCGTGCGCGCCGAAGTCATCGCTGGCCAGGGCTACCCCTACGCCATCGAGGCCGCCGACGCCGTAGCCGTGATCAACATGCGCGATCGCGCCGAGTTCTACGCCGTCTTCCAGGATTACATCGAACGTCAGGGCCTGAAGTTCACCTTCTCCACCAAATCGCTCAGCAAAGGCCGTAGAAGGTGATATGTAGGGTGGATGCCCTGGGAGCT
>JBDTHH010000017.1:0-11806 GCA_039937055.1 Ktedonobacteraceae bacterium
GATGAACTGGCAAAGGCGAGGCTGTAGATTGCTGGCCTGATTATCCTGTATGCCTGCCTGGTTCTTTCTGCTACACGAGAACATATTGGTTATCTCTCTGTTCTTGTTGGGTGCGAGGAAAATGGAAAAGCTAGCTGGTCAATCGATCTCAAGAGGCTTGCTTTCTGTACAAATGTCCCATGGAGCCAGCATACCAGAAAGATTTTTCCTGAGACATCACTTTGCTCCACCATGCACAGCAGGCTGCCGTTTCACTTGCCATGTTAGCCACACGAAAGCAAGCAGAAAAATCAGGCCGAACAGCGTCTGGCCTGTCGTAATTTTCCTGCCAGAGATGGCACCGAACTCAATGAGCGGCGAGAGCAGGATGAAGAAGCAGAGCACACCAGATGTTAACGCTACTCGTTGTGATGTCCCCCAGCCCGCTCGTCTTGACCAGCGAGCAACCCAACGGCTCGCCAGGACCACGAGAGCACCCATCGCCGCTACTAGCACGATGGGGAAGGCTATGAGGTAAGGCAAAACCCACAATAAGAAGAAGAAAGCGCATGTCGCTGCAAAGGCCCCCACTCTCAACCTCCAGGGACCAGGAACAGCAGAAGAAGTTGCAACAGCGAGCATCTTTGGAGAGAGATGGAGCCCCCACCAGACGAACGCCATGGCCAGGAATACTGCTCCCAGGTACATCAGAGGCGGATGCGAGTAGCCTTGCTTGCGAAAGGCCAGGAAGCCGAAGCCCAGCAGGCCGAGCAGTGAGGTGACTGTCAACCAAGCTGTGACGACCCGCAATCTCCTCTTCCCTAGCCAGGGCTGAACAGCAATGGAGGGAAAGAGCGCCTCCGTCAGGACGATAGGCAGCGTAATACTGACGACTGCATGGTAAATCGTAAGCCCGACGGCCCAGACCCAACTCGTGTCGAGCAGGCGACCGTAGCTGGCCAGCAGACCCAGATCGGGCCAATAGGGATTGAACCAACTCGTCACCACCAGTCCTTCCTCGAGGATGCCATACGCTGCTCCCAACAGGAGCACGCTCCCCCATCCTAACCCGCGCCGGCGTACCAGTTCGCGTACCAGGATGGCACCTGAGCCGTATAAGGCTGGCAGGTAGAACAGGTTAAACGGGTTGTGAAGAAACATGAGTGGAGGTGTGGAGCCGGAGAGCACTTCACCAATCAGAGGAGCCAGCAGGTAGAGCGTGAGCAATGCCGGCCAGGTCCGTTGAGAGTTCCGTGGTGGTAGGGCAGGAGATGAGGCATGAAGCGCTGATGGCTGAAAGGAGTGAGAGAACTTCTGTGAGGGTGTCGGCCAGGGGTCGGAGCCAAAACGTTCTTCCATGATGCTTCTTCCTTCTGGGGCATCCAATCTCTCACTATTTTCTCACAAATAGGATGGGAAACTCACTCCATGGATGTCCTATGGCTTCGGCTCCTCTTGTCCGCCAAAGCCATAGCCCCTATGCGGGTCGTGACCTCTGGCTTTCATGCCTGCTCCTGAGGAAGCAGTTGCGCCAGCATATCAAGTAAATCATCTAACTCAAACGGCTTCTTCAGCACGTAAATGCCGCGCGCGTGTAGCTCATCAAACGGCAGCTTCTCCCAGGCGCTGATGAGGATCGTTGGCACCCCCTTCATCGTCTCGATCTCTTGCAAGCGATCATAGAGGTCCAGGCCGTGCATGGCGGGCAATTTATAGTCCAGCAAGATAAGCGCCGGGCGCAGATGCGGCGCCGCGAACAGCACCAGATCGCTCTCCGCGATCCACATGGCCCGGTAATCTGTTTGCTCAAGAATGACTTTTTGCAGTATCTCCCCGACATCGCGGTCATCATCCACGATCAAAATGGTCTTGGCACTCGTAGTAGATGCCATTTCTGCATGCGACATGATAGTTTCCTTCCAATAGGTATATCTTTTATACGCATATATTTGTCCATACGTATAGCGCCAGGCATAGAAATAGTACTTATTGTGTGCTCATTCCTGCCGCTGGGTTTTGTTAAAACTCAGAAATATGGAGCCTGTTCCATTGACATTCTGTGCCTGGATAGCTCACAATAGTGGGGACCAAATTTCTCTCGTGCGCGCGTTTAACTGATACACACTTCTTTTCCTATGAAGTCGTGCTGGTTATGTGAAGTATACACCAGGCTCACTCCAGGCATTCTTACAGACAGTATCTCTTTCCAGTGGCAAGCGCCCTGCCAGAGAAGAGGAGAAAATATGAGCACTAATCAGAGTCAGTTTGCTCCATATGAACAGGCGGCGACGCCGGCCCGGCCGCGCCAGCGGCGACGCCTGTACTTTGCCATCGCCGCTATCTTGATTGTTGCAGTCATTGGCTCAGGACTGGCGATACTCCTGCGATCCCCTCGTACACCAGCCACGGCTCAACAGCCAATCGTTGGGCATGCTTTCTTTGTGAGTAGCGGACAACTGACCCTGTTCAGTGATCGCGGGATCGCTGACCAGGTGCAGATCAATCTCCAGAACATCCCAGATCCCCAGGCCGGCAAAAGCTATTATGCCTGGTTGTTGCCTGACAACGACAGCAACAGCAGAGCTACGCCGGTCTTTCTGGGCCAGCTCCCCGTCAAACGTGGACAGGTGAGCGTCTTTTATTCCGGTGATACTGACAACACCGACCTCCTCGTTTCCTACAGCCGTTTTCTGATCACCGAAGAGGACGCCAGCCAGGTTCCCACCAATCCCTCCCTCGATACGAGCACATGGCGTTATTTCGCCGCCTTCTCCCAGGCATACAATCCTACTGCCAGCACGAGTATCCACTATAGCCTGCTTGATCACCTGCGCCACCTGCTGGCCCAGGACCCCTCTCTTGCGAAGGTCAAACTGGGTGGGGGGCTGGATACCTGGTTGTTTAGAAACATGGAGAAGATTTTAGAGTGGGCCGGGAGCGCGCGGGATACACAACAAAGCTGCCAGAGCACGCCCGGCAATCCACAATGCGCGGCCTTCATCCAGCGACAGGCGACGCGTATCCTGGATTATCTCGATGGGCCATATATCGCGCAGGAGAATGTGCCGCCGGCTATACAGGGATCACAGCTCCTCGTCGATCCAACCATCGCCCGGGTCGCCTTGCTTCAATTTAGCGCCCAGCAAAATCCCCCTGGCTACCTGAAGCATATCGGCAACCACTTGCGGAACATGGTTGAGGTCCCCAATCTATCGCCAGCGCAACACGCTCTGGCCCTGCGGATTACCACGGCCATCGATAATGTGCAGAACTGGCTCAATGCCATCCATGCCGACGCCGCCAGAATCATACACATGAACGCGGCCGATCTGGTGCAGCCTGGCACGACATCTCTCCTTGACGATCTATTCACACAGACGAACTACGCCTTCGTTGGTCGTACCAACCCCAATACGAACCAGGTAGAGGAGGGCGTCGTGCAAATTCACTACAGCATTCAGAATTTAGCTACCTTTGATATCACCACGTGCTCGGCGGGCAATGCAGTGCGTGCGTGTGTTTAGCATAGCCAGCCAGCTAGATAGAGCGAGAGCTGACAATTTGTTAGGGGAAGGGAATAGGCACGTATGAACACAGCACCCGGAAACCTTGGAAAATATGAACTCGTAGAACAGTTGGGACGCGGCGGCCTGGCCGAGGTGTGGAAGGCGCATGATCCGCAACTCCAACGCTACGTGGCCATCAAACTGCTTCATCCCAATCTGCGGGACGATCCCAGTTTCATCAATCGTTTCGAACACGAGGCGCGGCTCATCGCCTCGCTGCACCACCCTAACATCGTGCAGATCCACGACTTCCAGGTTGCTCGTGCTGTAGGTTCCGATGGCCGAGATGCGAATCCTATGGCGTATATGGTGATGGACTACGTCGAGGGCATCACCCTGGCCGACTACATTCATAATACAGCGAACAAAGGCCTCTTCCCATCCTCTAAAACTCTGCTTGGCCTCTTCACCTCGATCAGCCTGGCGATCGACTACGCCCACCAGCAGGGCATGATCCACCGCGATATCAAGCCGGCCAACATCTTGCTCGATCGCCGGAATACCACTCGCAATGCCATTGGCGAACCCACACTGACCGACTTCGGTTTCGCGAAATTGATGGGGACTTCGTTGAACACGCTGAGCGGCGCGCAGTCTGGCACGCCGCTCTATATGTCACCAGAACAAGCGGGAGGCTACCCAGGCAACGAACGCAGCGACCTCTACTCGCTTGGCATCATCCTGTATGAAGTAACCACCGGCGTGCTGCCTTTTCAGGGAGGGACTGTTAGCGATGTGATAGCGCAGCATATCAATGCGGCTCCTGTCGCGCCGTCGCTCATTAATCCGGACATTTCTCCCGCGCTCTCGCTGGTGATCCTGCGCAGTATCGCCAAAGACCCGGCCGCCCGCTTCCCCAGCGCTGCCGCCATGACCAGTGCCCTCGCCGGAGCGCTCAATCTGGCCGTACCCGAGAACCTGCGCCGCTCCGTCCTGCCGGTGGACCCCGAGGATTTGCCAACCTACATCTCCGCTGTGCCATCCTCCAGACCATCGCTGGCACCCACTTCTATGCCACACTCTACTCCAGGGATGCCCCCGGTCATTGCAACCTCAGCGCCAGCGATGAGCGGCGGACAGACACCCACGAACATGGCAAACCAGCCGGGCAGTACTCCCATACTGACACAACCACAAGGACAGGGATATACATCAGCGCCAGCGACGCAAACGCCGCCCGCCAGCATGCCTGTCTCTTCACCCTCTACGCAAACACGCCCGCGCAACAGGTGGAGATACATCGCCCTGGCACTCCTGCTGCTCGCCGTATTGCTTGGTTCAACGGTGGGCGCATACTTCGTGTTCTTCCGTCATACACCCACACCCGTGGCAGCCAGCCCCGTTGTGGGCCATGCCTTCTTCGTGAGCAGCGGCCAACTGAATCCCGGCAGCAGCGCCGGAATCGCCGACCAGATACAGATAGACCTGCAAAATATTCCTGCCCACCAGCCCGGCAAGGCGTATTATGCCTGGTTGCTCGGCGATAGAAACCCTGTCGTGTCGGCGGACCTGCTGGGACCCGCCCCCATACAGCCGCCGGTCCTGCTCACCAATAACCTGCTCGTACAGAATGGCCGCGTCCACTACCTCTATCCCGGTGACAGGCTCCATGACAACCTGCTCTCAGCGGGAAGTCGTCTGCTGATCACTGAGGAGGGTGCCGGCAGAACGTCCAGGGCACCATCTGCTGATCGCGGCACCTGGCGCTACTACGCGGAGCTTCCGCAGGCGCCGATTCCCCTGGACGCGCACCATTTCAGCGCGCTCATCCACATTCGCCATCTCTTCTATAATGAAGAAGGTGTGAAAGTGCTGGGCTTACCCGGTGGGCTGGATATCTGGCTCTTCAGGAACACCGAAGCGATCCTGGAATGGTCCATCAGCGCCCGCGACGACTGGAACGGACAGAATACAAGTGCAGCCTCTATGCAGCTCATCCGCGACCAGTGTATTCGCGTTCTGGACTACCTTGACGGCTCGGCCAACGTCCATCTCGATGTGCCGTCAGGGACCGGTCTGAGAGCCGATGCCAGGATCTCCCAGGTTGCTTTGCTCACCGTGGACCCCACGCAGCAGGCCGGCTCCAACGTCGCGGTGGACCCACCGGGCTACATCGATCACACCGAGCTTCACGTAGGCCAGGTGGTGAAAGCCACCGATATAACGCCGGAGATGCGCCAGCTCGCCAGGCGCATCCTCACGGCCTTGAAAAACGCGGGGCAGTGGCTTACGAATGTACGCAGGGATGCTAAGCTCCTCCTGGGCATGGACACAACACAGTTCTTGTCGCCACTTGCCGGCAAGACCTTAGATGACTTGCTCACTCAGGCCACCTATGCCTACATCGGCCAACTCGATCCGTCCACTAACCAGGTGCGCCCAGGAGTGCTCCAAACTCATTACGATATCCAGCAACTGGCAACCTTCACGATCACCACGCAGGTGCCGCAACACCTCTAGGATCCTGAAAGATCGTCGTTACCCATCGATCAGCGAGGAGGAGTCACACGCTATGAGCGCAGAAGCACGGCGGCTAGGCAAATATGAACTCCATGAGCGCCTGGGTTCGGGGGGCATGGGCGATGTCTACAAGGCCTTCGATCCCCAGTTGCGGCGCTATGTCGCCATCAAGCTGCTGAATGCTGACCTGCGCAACGACCCCACCTTCACCTCGCGCTTCACAAATGAGGCCCAGCTCGTTGCCTCGCTGCACCATCCCAATATCGTACGCATCCACGACTTCGACTTCGTGCCCGAAACTGCATCGAGCAGCGCGCTGGCCTACATGGTCATGGAGTATATCCCCGGTCAGACGCTCTCCGATTCTATGCGCGAGACATCACGCCAGTTCAAGTTTCCGCCCGCCGCCGATATCGTCTATCTCTTTACGGCGCTCGGACAGGCTCTGGACTACGCGCACGGCAAAGGCGTGATTCACCGCGATATCAAGCCAGCCAATGTGCTGCTTGATCGGCGGCTGGCGACGACGATACCGATGGGCGAGCCAATCCTCACGGACTTCGGTATCGCCCGCTTGCAGGGCGGAACGGCGCACCTGACGATGCAGGGCGAAGTCCTGGGGACGCCGCATTACATCTCGCCAGAGCAGGCCCAGGGAAAGCCAGGCGATCAGCGCAGTGACCTGTACTCTCTCGGCGTGATGCTCTATGAAATAATGACCGGCGTGAAGCCCTTTCGCGCCGAGACGCTGCACGCGATCCTGATTCAGCACCTGACCGCCACGCCCACACCTCCTCATCTCGTTAACCCGGCTATCCCGCCTGCCGCCTCCCAGGTCATTCTCACCTGCCTGGAGAAAGACCCGGACGCGCGCTTCTCCAGCGCCTCCGCCATGACCACCGCGCTCGCCGAAGCGCTCAACGTCCCGACCTCAACGCAGTTCCTGCCAACGCTCCCCTCTCCCGGCAACTCATCCATGCCGGGATACTCCACGCAACTCTATCCACTAGCGACGATGCCACCTACCTCTTACCCCTCTTCATCCTCTTCCGCTACACCCTTCACCCCACTGCCAGGCACCAACGCACCTATACTTCCTGCGACTATACAGAACAACAACCAGGGGATGCCAGGCTCTGCTCCAACTATGCTCGTATCCCCACCACCGGCCCTGTCTCCTGCACCGGCGATCACAAAGCCGAGGCCAAAGCGTGGGACGATGTACATCGTCCTGAGCGTCCTGCTTATCGGCGTGCTGCTGGGAGCGGCCTGGGCTGTCTACGCGCTCTCTACTCGCTCATCCGTCGGCGGCACCAACCTGGGAACGCCAGCACCAGGCGCTGTCGTTGGCCACCTCATCTTCATAAAGAGTTCACATGCCTCTCCGGGGGCATTCGACGAGTTGCAGATCAATCTCGACAACGTTCCCACACCCGAAGCTGGCTCCAGCTACTACGCGTGGCTGGTGTCTACCTGCGCCGGCAACGAAAGCCTGGGCCCGCACTGGGCGCTCCCCACAAGCAACAACGCGATCCACACGCCACCCCTCACGTACCAGGGAAGCAAGAACCTTTTCTGTCCCAGCCCCAACAGTCTCCTGGTCATCAGCAAAGAGGCCACCAACCCCGCGCCGCTTCTGGCCACCACGCCCCTCTACTACGCCCACGTCACGCGGCCAGCATCCACCACCTTCCAGATCATGCCCTGTCCCCCAGGCGGAACGTCCCACGTCTGCGAATCGGGCTAACATGGCAAGCCGCGCCATAGACGCGACCACGCGGGTTGTACTGCGCGCCAATCGCAAGGCGAAACAACGCAAAAACCTCTTGACACGAGGGCCACCCTGGAAGTATAATCGCTGATGTCAAAGATGCTTCCCGACACTCGATGAGAGCGTTGCCGAAGATGACTGACATAAGCCGGTGTAGCTCAGTGGTAGAGCACTCGTTTCGTAAATGAGCGGCCAAGGGTTCAAGTCCCTTCACCGGCTCTTTTAGTAAAAGGCGGTTGTCTGTAAAAAGGACTTCTGTCTTTTCTTTTATATCTCATAATTTTCTGCCCAGTGAACATTCTTCGATTGGTTATTCTTTGTCGACCCAACTAATCTTAATGTACCTTCTGTCTTTCCTACAATATCCACAGGAACAAGGAAAGCTCTATTGATTGAGGAACAATACACTCCAAAGTACTCAGCCTGTCCTCGGTAATCTCGCCATTCACGGCCCTTTCCTCCATAGTAGTGATAGGTCGAGCTAGCCGCATTAAATGCGACTACAGTCCCATTGCGTTCCACGCGTCCCGTCTTACACTGAACTCTATAGAACGTTCCATTGTCATCGATCACCATATCATACCGACCATTCCCCCCACCGAAAGGAAGCAAGATCGTTACTCCTTCCTGCCCTGATAGGCGCGCAAGTATAGCTGCTTCTGTTCTCTCTGCTTTAGATTTCATGGCTAGAAAACCCATATATTTTCTCCTACATTGTTGATCTTAATGAACTACTTAGATTTTTCATATACTGGCTAGAACCTATTAGCACATCATCTACGGATACAAGGTACGTGACTGAACAAGGCTACCGACTCTTATTCGTCTAGAGTCAGTATCTCATCCCAGTTATCTGTCTTATGCCTCTCCCTCCAATGGCGCTTTGCGTGGCAGTTCACACAGACCACGTCACATTTCTGGATTTCGTTGGTTATTTGTTTTATGCTGTTTGCTTTTCTAACAACATCAGATATATTAAAACTTTTATCATCTCTATTGCGATGATGAAACTGTAATATCGCTGGATGGCTAATGCCACAATCTGTACAAGCAAGCGTGCTTTTATATCTCATGAACCAATACTGAATTTCCAATTGTCTTTTTTTGCGCCTCGCTATCACTTGCTCTTTATGCCGCTGATACCATCTTTTATGATATTCTTTGCATTTTTGCTTATCCTTGTACGACATGGTTCCTCCTAAATATTTCAGTCTACCAGCGGTAATACTTCTCTCCAATCGTCAAAATTGTGCGTCTCTCTCCAATGTCGTATAGCATGACAGTTACCACACAAGACTTCGCACTTTTCCATTTCTTTGATGATAGTCTTGATACTCGCGGCCCCTCTTGTAGCAACGTAGCTGATAGTAAAACTTTTTTCTTTCCTGTCTTTATGATGAAAGTGAAGACAGGCGGGATGGTTCTCACCACAATCTACACACGAAAGAGAGCTTTTATAGTTCTGATACCATTCTTGAAGGACGCGTCGCCTCTGTTTAAGATTCTTTATTAGCCGCTCTTTATGCCGCTGATACCATCCTTTGTTGTATTCACGGAAGTACACTCTACGTTCTTCGTCATTTTTGAACGCCATATACCCCTCGTTCAGCATAATAATTAGCACAGACCACATCACGCTTCTTGATTTCTCTGATTAATTGCTTGCTATGTGACATAAAACTTCCCTTCATCTTCATACCCCCTCTACCAATAAAATAACGCTCGATCCCGTATCTGCTAATAGAACGTATGTGCAAAACAGGAGTAACATCGAGATATGCATCCTCTTCATATGAGAACCATGAAGGAGCCTCCAATGTGCGAGCAGAACAAGAAATCCCTTCCTCAGACAGGATAGACTCGATACGCTATACTTATCTCAGCAAGACGGAAAGCGTTGGCTGGATGTCGATCTTCTAAAAAGTGTCATTGGAGAGTGTATGCTTGCAACGGCTCAACGCGAAAAGAGCCTGCGGGGCTTCAAGCGAATACCAACGGAAGAAAAGAGAAAGTGGGATAGCGGAGCGATGCGTGAAAAACCGGGTATCTCAGAGGAACAGCTTCGGACTTGTTTACGGGAACAGTATGATCTGATTGCTGTCACACTTGATTTTCTGCCTCTTGGGCTTGATAGCAAGGCCGGGGTGTATCGTATGGTGAGCGAGCATGGAACCCCCTATTTGCTCAAGGTCAAGTGGGGAGCGCTTTATGAACCTGGCTGTCTTGTTCCTCGCTACCTCAGCGATCAGGGCATCACAGCGGTGGTCGCTCCCTTACCCACAAAGAGGCAGGCCTTGTGGACCCAGGTGCAGGATTGGACCGTCATCGTGTACCCTTTTATCGACGGCGATACAAGCTGGACAGGTATGACGGATGAGCATTGGCAGGAGTTGGGAACCATCTTCAAGCGGATTCACCAGGTCATGCCGCCTCCTTCAGGTTTTGCGTCGCTGCGCAAAGAAACCTTTGATCCGGCAGAGTACGTTCGTTGGGTGCGTGCCTTTGAGGCACAACACCTGCATTCGCGACACGGTGAGCATGACTCTGAGCGCGCTCTTCGCTCATCCTGGATGGCGCACCAGTCCACGATTGACGGCGTGGTGATCACTTTAGAAAAGCTGGCAAAGGTGCTCCAAAGTCGATCAGGACCACACGTCATCTGTCACGCGGACCTGCATCCAGCCAATCTGATACGCGATCATGCCGGCCGCGTGTTTGTGATCGATTGGGATGATGTGATGCTGGCCCCCAAAGAGCGCGACTTCCTCTTTGTCGAAACACCGGCCGATAGCCCGGCACAGCAAAGCCCGCCGCCGTTTTTTCAGGGGTACAGAGAGACAGAGATGGATTGGACCGCGCTCGCCTACTATCGATATGAGCGGGTCATTCAAGATGTGATCGCGTTCGCCGAGGAAGCAATTTTCAGGGACGACCTGGGAGAAGAAACCAGGGCTAATGCCCTCCGTTTTTTTGATGAGAACCTGTCGGAAGGCGGCGAAATCGATGCTGCCTATGCAGCCGCGAAATATCTATCCTCTTCAGGAAACTAGCGGACTCTCAAGCTCTCTTGCTTTCTTTCCCACAGCATGGTACAGTGTAAACAGAACAATGACAACCAGTAACAGAGAAAACGGAGGTGGCCCGATGGCTACCATCATCATCCACTCAAACAGTGTGGTTTAGCGCGTTTGAGTGTACCTGGCAAATAGCCTGCTTCAACTCCCTGCCTGCATCATGGAGCACATTATGCCACGTCCTGGCTCCGTAGGCATGACTTTTTCTGGCAATGGGACTGCATCAACCAGCTAGTTCCCATTAGCCCTCTTCATCCAGGCCATAGGTGTGCTCAACAGGATCTATGGCTTTTTTGCTGCCCACCATCCCCCTAAGGCGCCTTGCAAGAGATTGCACGCGTTCTAGCCATATCAGCTAACTACACTGTCGCCACACATTGCGGGCCGGTCCACTCCGCCCCTACATTTTGCTTGTTGCCTATATTCGATGGAGACAGCCATACATTATGGAAACGCATACACTCGCCACACCACCTACAAAACGGCCTGGGGGGCCTTTGGGCCCATTGCCGTTCTTGATAAATCGCAACTTCGCCCTGTTGTGGCTGGGGCAACTCATTTCCTACACCGGCGATTATGTTTTTGAGACGGCTCTTGTGCTCTGGGTTGCGACCAGCATTGCCAGGGGGCAACAGTGGGCACCCATGGCTGTAGGTGGCACCTTCCTGGCAGTGACCATCCCCTGGCTGATTATCGCGCCTATCGCCGGGGTCTTTGTTGATCGCTGGCATGATAAGCGGCGCACGATGCTCTGGACCAATGGCCTGAGTCTCTTGCTGATCGCAGTGCTCATACTGGCAACAGGCGTTATGCCTCTGCCATTCATCGGGAGTATCCAGCCGCCAGTGATCCTAGAGCTAGCGATCATTTACGGGACTTCACTGCTGCTGGCGGCCTGCGCCCAGTTCTTCAGCCCGGCACATCTCGCCCTGATCGGGGATGTCGTAGACGCGCCG